>JALVRO010000155.1 GCA_027031265.1 Bacteroidales bacterium
GTGTGTAGCCAATCACACCAATAAAGATGAAAGAGATAACAAGGGACATTGGTATGGCAAAGCCGACCAGTACCGAGTTTCGCAGGCCAAGGAACAGGAGCAGTATGAGCACAACGAAGATAACACCCTCGAGCAGGTTGTTGCCCAGGCTATTGATTTGCTTCTTTATAGCCTTACTCATGTCATTGGTCAGGACGATGTTCAGATCAGGAGGTAGCTGGCCTTGCTCCTGCGCTTGTTTAATGATTTTTTTTACTGCTTCGGTTGCACGTACCTGGTTGCCTTTGTCCTTTTTGATGACCTGCAGCGAGAGAACAGGATTTCCAAACAGGCGCGCTTTGCTTTCGGTCTCTTTGTATGTTTCCTGTACCTGTGCAACATCCTTCAGAAAGACCACACGTCCCCCTACCGAGCGCACTGCAATGTTGCGAATGTCATCAATGGTGCTAAACTGCCCTACGATACGGACTTCTTTCAGATAACCACCGGATTTTAGCTGGCCTGCAGAGACTGTAAGGTTCTCGGCCTTTATGGCGTTGATTATCTCATTGAAGCTCAGATTTAGCTGTTTGAGTTTATTCAGATCCACATTTACCTGCACTTCTTTGTCAGGAAGTCCTTTTATTTCGACTTTTGAGATGTCCGGGATTTTCTCTATTTCGTCTTTGAGATACTCGGCATAATGCTTTAGCTCCTCGGTTGTGTAGTTTTTCCCTGTGATATTAACAAACACAATGGGGAATTGTGAGAAATTAAATTTTGTTACCTGTGGATCTGTAAGCAAATCATTAGGTAGATTAGCTTTAGCCCTTTCGACAGCGTCTTTGACATCTTCCAGACGTGAATCAATATCCTCATTAGCAGGGAACTCAACGAAAATCATGGACATATCCTGTGCTGAGATAGATTTGATATCCTTGATATTTGACACGCCTTTGAGCTCTTTCTCCAGAGGATCGGTTATCAGGTTTTCTATGTCTTTGGCAGAGTTGCCAGGATAGACTGTCTGCACAAAGATAGTGGGATAATTAACCTCAGGGAAAAGTTCACGTGGGATAAAGATGTAAGCATAGACGCCAAATATCAGCAGGGCAATGATGAGAATGTATATAGTATTGCGATTTTTAACAGACCAGCGAGTTAGTCCAAACTGGCGTTTTGTGTTTTCCTGTGCCATTGTTTTTGTCTTTTAAATTTTATACTAGACCGATAACTGAATATTAACATTTAGTATAATGCCGAAACCTAAATTGTTAAGAAAATTTATTTTCTGATACAAGATAGCTATTTGATATTAGTTAGTTATCTTGACAATAGAACCCTGGTGTACAAGGTGGAAACCTTCGGTAATGATCTGGTCACCAGCTTTTAAGCCTGAGAGAATCATGGCCCGGGAAGCAGTGATTTTACCAATGGTCACGTAACGCTTTTCAGCCACTGTCTTATCACCCTCTTTTTTGACAATATACAGGAACCATCCGTTTGAGTCTTTTTTCAGAAGTTGTGTTGGCACTATGATAGCATCCTTTGTCTTGAATGTAACAAAGCGCATGGTGGCTGTCATGTTTGGTTTAATCTTCATCTGGGGATTGGAGAATTGGGCTTCTACCTTGAAGGTACCAGTAGATGGGTCAATAAGGTTACCTGTGCGTGTGATACGGGTTTTTATCTCCAGATTGTCATATACAGGGAATTTTATCACAACAGGATCACCTTTGTGCACATAAGGCAGATAATTCTCAGAAACATGTGCAATAGCTTTCATCTTGCTCATATTGACCAGATACATTGCTCTGACCTGTGGACCAGCCAGCTCTCCGACACGAACGTTGATCTGGTCAACAATGCCGCTGAAAGGAGCATATACCCTGGTGTATTTGAGCTGTGTCTTGAGTACTTCGAGGTTTTTCTCCAGTGCTTCTTTCTGGTTCTTGGCCTGAAGATATTGCACCTGTGAGACGACGCCCTGTTCGTAAAGGGCTTTTTGTTTGCGGTAGAGCGAGTCTGCCAGAGTGAGCTGTACCTGTAACTGAGATATATTGCGGCGGATCAGGGCGTCGTCCAGCTCCATCAAAAGCTGGCCTTTTTGTACATAGTCTCCTTCGTGTACATAAATAGCCTTGATCGTCCCGCTAGCCTGTGGATTGATATAAGCATACTCAACAGGTTCAATACTGGCTGTTACCTCCAGATAGTCATTGAATACCTGTGGTTTGAGAGTCTCTACTTTGACATCCACAGCCTCTACCTTCTCTGCTGGTAGCTGCTTCTCAAGCTTGTTTATTTTTTCCTGGTAGTGCTCGATGATTGTCTTGTAACGGGAGATTTTTTTCTTGATAGCCTCAGGGTCATTGCTCTTGTGGCAACTGGTAAATATAAGGCTCAGTGTCAATATTACTGTGAGAATTTTTTTCATTGTTCCTGGTTTTTATGATTTAGTGAATGAATTTTTCGAGATCGGTTTTAGCTTTAACCAGATCCATCAGGGCATTATAGTAATTACCCTGGGCCTGTAAGTATTGGTTCTGTGCCTGGGTAAGTTCCAGACTGCTGGCAGCACCATTAAGGTATTTGATGCGTGTGTTGTCATATATTTTCTTTGTCAGGTCAATGTTTTTCTGTTCGTTAAGCATGCGGTTATAAGCATTGATAAAGTTGTAATAAGCTTGGCGATACTGAATCTTGAGCTGTGTCTCCATTATATGTAGTGTATTGTCCATTTTCATGTAATCAATTTTTTTCTGCATAATGGATGCTACTTTAGATCCACTGCCCCAGAGAGGTACCTGTACTTTGACGCCAAACATTACTGTCTTGAACCATTGTTGGTCAGGACTGAGCAGGTCAAATTCGTCGGTGTATGCGTTCCTGGAATAAGTGAAAAAGCCAGAAACCTGTGGAAGCAGCTTTGATTCTTCGCGACGCATATCCAGACGTGCTAGATGTTCCTGTGTGAGCATGAGTCTGTAATTTATGTTCTGGTTTACTGAATAGGATGTGTCCATATAATCGCCAAGTTTTATGTTGCCCAGCACCTGATCTAGCGAAGTGGTCAGAATTAGAGAGTCCTCCATTTGTAGTCCTAACTGGAATTTGAGCAGTCGCATTGTGATTTTTGACTGTTGCTCGATTGTTTTTATCTGGTTTTCGAGTTGATAAATCATGTAGTTCATCTGGTCCAGTTGTATATCTTCACCCATACCCTGTGCAACGAGATGCTCAGTCTTGTCTCTTAGCTCTTTAGCATTATTATAGCTCTCCTGCATGATAGAGAGGCTGCGCCAGGCAATAAGAGCCAGAACATAGCTTTGCTCAATAGAAGCTTTGATGTCACGTTGTGTCTTCTCAAGGTTTTGTTCTGAGAGCTCCTTGAAGATTCGTGCAGCTTGCAAGCCCACAAAATATTCACCACTGAAAATAAGCTGGCTTATCGTAATTCCCCATTGCGCATTGTATTCGGAGCCAAAGCGTACAGGAATCTTTTCGTTGGGATTAGGCAGGGGACCCTGTGGCTGGAGCCCAAAGATTTGTGTGTTGACCTGCACAATAACAGGTGTGAGAAAGTTAGGCATCAGCTGTGTAGGCAGGTTAGGATACTGTGTGTATTGTATGCTTCCATTCACCTGGGGAAGCCCCATTGCTGTAGTTTGCCATATCTGCCATTTAGCTTTTTTAATATCGAGCTGGCTATTGATTATCTGTGTGTTGTGCTCCAGAGCAAAATTTATGGCCTGGTCCAGAGAAAAACGGTAAATAGTATCTACTTGTGCCACTGTGTCTTGAGCATGCAATTGTAGCAGACCCATTAATATGATTAACATCAAAACAATTTTTTTCATAGCATATCAAAATTTATGGTTTGTAAAAATTCCAGTCCTTTGTTCGAACAAATACCATGGAGATGATATTTTAGTAGCTCTTTGACGATCTCTTCATTGGAGTAATCTGACAGAAAAGGCATTTGATGCCGGAAACGATAAAATTGTGAACGGACCAGCTGAAAACCAGCGATTATCTCAGGGTTAAGATCATCCCGGAAATATCCCTGTGCAATGCCATTTTTTAGATTGCTGATAATAGCCTGGCGCATTTGCTCCATGACGCGCAATTGTATCTCTTCGATTATGTCAGGGTAAAGACGCTGAAGATCGCGCTCAAGCTGAGGAGGATAGTTGCGCTGCATTTGTATAATCAGCTTGTGAATCTCTATTGTTCGTTCTATGGGATTGAGACTCTTATTTTTTATTGTCTCCAAAATACGAGTCCGCATTCTCTCTATTTCGTAATTAATGACTTCTTTGATTAGGCTTTTCTTGTCTTTAAAAACCTGGTAAATAGTCTTCTTGGACATGCCAGCCTCTACGGCTATCTCATCCATAGTAACACTTCTGAGTCCATATTGACCAAAGAGATTGCGGGCTACCAGCAGTATTTTTTCTTTTTTCTCATCCATGTCTGTGTCTGGTTATTGTTTTAGGCAAAAATAGGGAAATATTTAAACTAAGAAAACTTTTTTTGTTTTTTTAGTTTCCAATTGGGTTTGTTTTTCATGTTAATTATTTGTAGCTTTATACAAATCATGCATTTTATATTTATGATAAAGAATGTTTTAATAGTTGGCGGTACTGGTATGCTCGGTATGCCAGTTGTTTTCAAACTTATTCTTAATGGTTATGATCTCAGGATTTTTACACGCTCCGAACGTAAGGGCTCTTTGATTTTCGGAGATATTGCACAGATAATCCCGGGAGATGTGCATCACATAGAGGAACTGCGACATGCTATGACTGGTGTGGATGCTGTGCATATTAACCTATCAGGCGATGTAGAGCTAATAGGTGTTCGAAATATTGTCCAGGTAGCTAGGGAGCAGGGTATAAAGCTGATAACTTATATTTCTGGGGATAGTGTCAGGGAGGAAAATGCCTGGTTTCCCATGACCAGGCGCAAGCTTCAGGCCGAAATGACTATAGCATCATCGGGCATTGATTTTATTGTCTTTCGTCCCACGTGGTTTATGGAATCAATCCCTTTGTTTGTGCATAATGGTAGAGCTGTACATCTGGGAACAAAGGATATAGCTTTTCACTTTATTGCTGCTGAGGATTATGCCACGATCGTGGCACGCTCTTTTAATATGCCAGAGGCCAGGGGTAAATATTTTCATATTTACGGGCCTGAGAAAATAACTTTTTACCAGGCTTTAATGCGCTATGTTAAGGCCTTTCATCCCAAAATAAAGAAAGTTAGTCGTATGCCGTTTTTCCTGGCCAATTTAGTGGCTTTTATTTCTTATTCTCCAGAATTGGCTCAGGCTACTAAGATGATGAAATATTTTGCTCGTGTTGGCGAATGTGGCGATCCAGACCTCACACACCAGATTTTTGGCCCACCCAAATTAACTTTTGATCAATGGCTCGAGAAAAGGAAAAAGCTAACAAGTCCAGAGTTTTTCGAACAATTTAAATAACTTCGCACATAAAAATATGTCTTACACATGGGACGTATAATGGCTATAGATTATGGGCTGCGCCGCACCGGGCTGGCTGTGACTGACCCTATGCAGATTATAGCTTCTCCTCTGGACACTGTTCCTACATCCAGTATTGTTGAATATCTCAAGGATTATTTATCCCGTGAGCAGGTGGAAAAAATAATTATTGGTATGCCTTATAGAGCTGATGGCTCTCTCCCCCCATGGGCTGAGGCTATTGAGAATTTCGCACAGTTGCTAGGAAAACTCTTTCCTGCCATTGAAATAGAATTTTATGACGAGCGCTATACTTCTAAGATGGCACAACAAGCCCTCATACAGGGTGGATTCCGCAAAAAAGACCGGCAGAAAAAAGAAAATCTTGACAAAATGAGCGCTGCTATTATGCTTCAGCAGTATCTTGGAATTATCTAAAAATGTGTGTGTTATGAAGAAGTTTTATTTTTTATTAATTGTTCTAATCTTGCTTTTTGCTTGCAAAAATGAGATTAAGATAGTCTCCCCCTTGTTATACCCTGATATAATTAACTACAAGGCTTTGCCAGTGAATTCCTCAGATTTGGGTAAGAATGCTTTCATGGATCAGGGAAGCTGGTTTGGATTGTCTTTTTATCCAGATAAACGGGTGGGTATTGCTGGACTTTTTTCCACAAATACCGGTAAATGGCTGAGTAATAATCTCTGTCAGGTTATAGTGCTTGATCAGGAGTTGTCGCTTATTGAGAGCCGTTTTTATCCTGGCTTTTCCTTGCAGCGCTTGCGCAATGATTCCCTTCGCTTGATAACCAGGATTTTCTTTTATTCTCCTGACCTGGCTGTGGTGGATATGCGACTAACAAATTTACTACATTATTCTCAGCCTGTGAAGATAATGCTTACAGGTAGCCTCTTCCCTGAGTTTAAGTGGAGCGTCAGAGACTCTGTAATTTACACACATATTAGGCGCCTGGGTGAAACTTTTACTATTGCTCTTGCCAGTAATATAAAACCTGACTCTTTTATGGTCAAAACCACTGATTACAGGATTGTTTCCAGGAGATATAAACTGCGTGCAAGAGAGACTCAGACGATAAGGGTGCTGGTTTATTTTGGTCAAAGAGAAATTAATTACCATAAAATCAAGGCTTTTGCAGCAGCAGGGCATGAACTATTTGCTCCTATTTACAATAGGTGGAACCGCTACCTGCGTTCAGAGGCAATGAATGTGAAATACCATACACTGGCTGTTAAGTCAATCCTGACTCTTGTTAATAACTGGAAAAAAAGTCTGGGGCCTTTCCCACAGGATGTAGTTATCCCTTCATACAGTGCTGGTTATTTCACAGGTATATGGGCATGGGATACATGGAAGCAAGCAGCCGGGACAGCTCTTTTTGATTCCATACTGGCTGGGAACCAGGTGCTGGCAATGCTCAAATATCAGGATAGTACTGGTATGATTTACGACTGCGTGTGTCTGGATGAATCTCATGGTTATGATAGCGTGATTGTCAATAGTCTTGACACCAAGCCACCTTTGGCAGCCTGGGCTGTGTGGCAGATCTTCCAGAGTAATCACGACACAGCCTTTGTGCGAAAAGTTTACCCTGCTCTGAAAAAATTTCATTATTGGTGGTACAAATACCGTGATTTTAACCATAATGGTCTCTGCGAATATGGCGCAAGGCAAAATAAGGTTTATGCAGCACGCTGGGAGAGCGGCATGGACGATGCTGTGCGTTTTGACACTGCACGGCTGGCGCAGAACAGCGCAGGTCAGTATAGCCTCCTGCAGGAGTCGCCTGATCTGAATGCTTTTCTTTATGCTGATAAGGTTTTCCTAAGCCAAATAGCCCGTGTCATTGGCCTGAGAAAAGAGGCCAGCCGTTTTGAACTTGAGGCTAATAGACTGGCACAAAAGATTAACGCAGATCTATGGGACAGGAAAGATGGGTGGTATTATGACCGTGACCTTATTAGTGGACGTTTTATCCGTGTGCGGGAATCAGCAGGCTGGATACCGCTGTGGGCAGGGGTGCCTGACTCCAGTCAGGCTGCTGCCATTGCCCGACGCATGGCAGATACGCATGAGTTTAACACACGCGTACCCCTGCCCACGCTGTCAGCAGCAGACCCGCATTTTATGACAGGATACTGGCGTGGTCCTGTATGGCTCGATCAGGTCTATTTTGGTATCTCCGGGCTCAGGCGTTATGGCCATGACAGCCTGGCAAATGCCCTGATCGACAAGCTCGTTAAAAATGCGCAGGGTATGCTCGGCTCTGGCGAACTATACGAAAACTACAGTCCCATTGACGGTAGGCCGCTTAATGCGCGTAATTTTTCATGGTCAGCTGCTTCTCTTTTGCTAATGTTAACCAATTCTGACAAATGAGACGTCTTTTCTTTGCCTGGATCATAATACTGGTTTTTAATGTCCAGCTCATAGCTCAGAATTTGGCTCTGAGACAATGGCTGGAGCAGAATATGGTTTTGCTAAAAAATTCTGACGCCCTTGTGCCATTCATACGGCTGGATACATTGAGGTTCTCTCTGAATATTCAAGAGCCAGAACAATTACCTTTTTACCAGGCCTTTGTGCGTTATGCTCCTGCGTCGGCTGACAGTCGCGCAAATATTTTTGTTTATCCTGTTACAAACGAGTGGATGCCCCAGGCATTTCGCCATCCTAATGTGGTGGTAATCTTTGATTCGACTATGTGTCTCATTGATTCGCTGGCCACTGAGGCAGATGTATTACTATACGTACCTGGAATGGATTCCCTGTCACAGGATTATGCTGTACAATTGCTGTTTGGTGCTATTGGAGCCTGTGGCAGACTCAAGGATTCCACAAAGATTTACCCTTCTGGCGCTGGGCTGATGACAAACGGGGGACTCAGGCTCAAATATACCATTCCTGCAGAGCTGGGGCTGGATTCCAGTTTTATTTTTTCTCGCGTTGATTCTATTGCTAACAATGCTATTGCCCTGCATGCTTTCCCAGGGTGCCAGATATTGGCTGCTAAGGATGGTAAGGTTTTCCTATACAAGGCTTATGGCTATCTGACTTATGATAGCCTGCTGCCTGTGACAATGAATCATATTTATGACCTGGCCTCTGTGACAAAAATAGCTGCATCTGCTCCTTGTCTGATGAAGTTATATGATCAGGGGCTGCTGGATTTGCACCAGACCCTGGGACATTATTTCCCATGGCTGAGGTTAAGCAATAAGCGAAAAATTGTCCTGATTGATGCCCTGACACATCAGGCACAGCTCATTCCCTGGTTGGCTTTCTGGACTCATACATTAAACAGGCGGGGACAGCTCAGGAAGAAATATTTTTCTGCCGATAGCTCTGCACGTTACCCTTATCCCGTGGCCGAGGGCTTGTATGCAAGCCCTCGTGCAGTGCGTCTTGTGCACCGTCTTATACGGCGTTCACCACTATTGCCTGGGAAAAAATACCGTTATAGCGATCTGTCGTTTTATCTTTATCCAGAACTTGTAAAGCGACTGACTGGTGAGGACTTTCAGTCTTGTTTGCAGAATAATTTTTACCGTCCCCTGGGTGCGTGGCGGATGGGCTTTAGACCCTACTGCCGTTTCCCTCTGGATATGATTGCTCCTACAGAATATGATTCCCTCTTCCGCCGACAACAGATATGGGGTAGTGTTCACGACGAAGGTGCTGCAATGATTGGGGGCGTGAGCGGACATGCTGGTCTTTTCTCCAATGCCGATGACCTGGCAAAGCTGATGCAGATGTATTTGAATTTTGGTATCTATGGCGGACACCGTTATCTCTCAGACTCTACCCTGAGAAGGTGGACCTCATACCAGTTTGCCGACAAGGGTAACAGAAGGGGCATAGTCTTTGACAAACCGCTGTTGGAACAACCGGAGCGTGGCACACCGTCACCTCTGGCTTCTCCTGATAGCTTTGGCCATTCAGGATTTACCGGTACTTTCACATGGGCAGACCCTGAGACAGGACTGCTTTTTGTCTTTCTGTCAAACCGTGTTTACCCCACGCGCAAGAATAAAAATTTGATTCATTATAATGTCCGCACAAATATCCACACTGTCTTGTATGAAGCAATATTAAAAGCACAGAGCAATGATAAAGAGAATAATTAACACGCTGATATTAAATCTTTTACCCATCCTGTTAGTGGCCCAACTTGGGACAACGAGCTGGGATGATACCCTGTTAGCTACTTTTGTTTATGACCAGGGGCAATACAATTTTCACATTCACGACCTAAAGACAGGACACTTGATTCGCAAGATAAATGCTGGCTTTAGCAAGCTGGATAAGGTTATTTTTACTCATGATAAACACTACCTCCTTGCACTCTCTACAAAAACCCTGTTTGTGTACAATGTTAGTTCAGGGCAACTGGTGCGGAAATTTTATCAGACAGCGGCTTTTGACCTGGCAAAAAACAATGTGCTGGCTGTTATTTCCAATTCTTATCCTTACACGATTAATCTCACTGACGGAAAACAGGTTCGCTATTCAATCTCAGTGGGTAAGGTAGCCTCAGATATACACATCTCTGGGAATGGACAACATCTGGCAGTAGTTACACGGGACAGAATGGTTTATATATATAACTTTGGGATAAGCGCTCCTGTAGATGTGGTGCATGGTGATCAGGTTATTGTAAGGGACAATAGTCTGGCCGTTGTGAGACGTGAGAAAAATGACCTTCATATTACCAGTTACGCATTTTCTGGTTCTGCATTGGTGGAGAAGCATGTTTTCCACGCAGCCACAGCACTGAAAGCACAGGGATTGCCTGTCTCATGGCTTGTTCCTTCCTTTTCCCTGCCAAGCCAGGATGGATCCCGTGTGGTACTATATCTCGGTGGAGGGGATGTGCGACATTTGTTAATTTTTGACACTCAGAGCGATAGGCTTGTTTCCCGTCTGGATAATAATCGGTGGCAAATGGCTTCGTTCAAGCCTGTGGCGTGGACCACAGATGGCAGGTTAATCATTTGGGGAAAGGGACTGGACGGACTGGAATATGACCCTATGACAGGCATTGTCACTCCATTGCATTGGGAGATGTATAATCCTTCTCATAATCCTGCTCTTTTACCCAAGGAACAGCGTTTTAGGCGGCGCTTTAGTCCTGATTACCATTATGTTATTATGCCCCTTTACGAGGGACGCCGCCGTTTCCTGCTGGTGCGTGATGCCCTGGTGGACAAACGGCAAATAAGCTATGCAGATGCCGAGTTTATAACCTTTTCGCATGACAGCCGGCAAATGTATGTTTTGATCCAGGGTATTGTCTTCCGGTTAAATACAGCCCTGATTAGACAGGCAATGCAATCTGCTACAGTAGCCAGACTTACACAGCTAGGCACTGCTGTCTATGGAGAGATTACAGAAAAGCTAAAAACACGGGATGACCCACCGCCTGCTGGGTATAAATATCCTTTTACTCAAAAATTGGTAAAAGTTACAGATATTGACACACAAAAATTATATGTACTGCTACGTGGTTTGAACCTGGATCCAAAGAATGTGGAGGTAAAGCTCAATTTAGTCGACCAGCAAGGCCATCTAATAACAGGTGCCACAGACCCACAATGGCTATATCTGTGGTGTAATCTGCTTTTGCAAAATAGATCGCTCAAGGTTGAGCAGGAAAACTTTGTGGTCAAAGAGGTGCATGAGACACAGCCCGCAGCTTACGCCCTAGTGCTGGACCATAGCGGCTCAATGGGTGATGAACGGGCTAATGCACTGCAGTTTGGCGCATGGCAACTGATTCACAAAAAGAAACCACAGGATGCCTTCTTGTTAATAAAATATGACAACAGGCCACGGCTGGAGGTCAGACTAACTAAAAATGCGTCATCCTTCTTTATACCGCTTAATAATCAGGGACTCAAAGGCTTTGGCGGCGGTACTGCCCTGAATGATGCCCTGTACCTGACCATAGCAGAGCTAGCCAAAGCCCAGGGATACAAACGCAGGGTTGTGTATCTGTTTACCGATGGCTATGAGAATGCCTCGCAATATACTAAAGTCCAGGTGCTGCGAGCTGCCCTGCGGAATAAGGTTGAAATATTCACAATAGGCTTTGGCCGTGATGTGAATGAGCAATATTTACAGGACATAGCGTATCTGACAGGCGGCTCGTTTTATCATATATATCGCACCAGTGAGCTACGCCGTATCTTCACAGATGTAGACCTGAAGAGGCGTTATTATTATCGTGTGCGTTTTGTCACAGACTATCCGGGCAAGTACATCGCCTTGCTACAGCTATGCCAGGATTTCAAACATCATGACTCACTGGTGCTTGGTTTTACCAATGATCCAGCGGTGCCGCCAGAGAAAAAGCACATCCGGGTCAACCCACGGCTCTCGCCCGAGCAGCGCCAGGCTTTCCAGAAAAAGACTATTCCCTGCCGCCCGCCTGACCAGCCTGTCAAAGACCCGAAGGTCATGGCTGAGTTTAACCAGATACATTTTCCAGACATACTCTTTGCCTTTGATAGCGACCGTATCCTCAGGAGCGAAGAGCGAGGTCTGAACGAGATAGCCCAGTTCATGAAGCGCCATCCGCAGGTGTACCTAATGATTGAGGGCTACACCGATAGCATTGGTTCGTACGAGTATAACCTGGACCTGTCGCGCCGCCGTGCAGAGGCTGCCAAACGCCTGCTTGTGGCTAAGGGCATAGCACCTGGCAGAATCTTCACGCGTGGCTATGGCGAGAGCCGCCCCATAGCAAGCAATGCCACAGACGAAGGACGCGCCCGCAACCGCCGAATAGAGTTTCATATTTTCAGGTATTGAAAAGCATGGGGAGTGTCTCGTGGTATTGGTCTTTGACTAGGCAAAAAACATTGCAGTTACGTAATATCTAATTTTCCGACATAGCAAAGACATTTGGGATGCGAGCGGAGTTTTGATAATAATATTGCAAATTCAATATTTAATGTTGAATTTGCAAGGTAAATTTTATATCTTTGAGAAAAACAACATTGCACTATGTACATCAATCGCCTGATAGAGTCAAAACTTCAAAAAAGTGTAGAAAATTTTCCAGTAACAGCTGTTTTAGGAGCAAGACAGACAGGTAAAACCACATTAGTTCAAAAATACATTTCTCACATTGGTAACGCTATTTATTTAGACCTTGAGAGGCCTTCACATCGTAATCACCTGACTGAGCCAGAACTATTTTTTGAAGCTAACAGAGACCATTTAATCTGTTTGGACGAAATCCAGCTAATGCCAGATATTTTTCCAGTCATTAGAAGTATGGTTGACGACCATAATCTGAATTTAAAGTTGCTAATAACTGGTTCTGCGTCGCCTGAGCTGTTGCGCCAATCTTCAGAGACGCTGGCTGGGAGAATTGCTTTTTTGTTTCTCTCAGGTTTTGTTTTGCCAGAGATTGGAAATATTGTTAGTTTAAACGAATACTGGTTGCGTGGCGGTTTTCCTAAAAGTTTATTAGCTACAGATGATGACGTAAGTTTCTGGTGGCGTGAAAATTTTACAATAACCTTTCTTGAAAAGGATATTCGTAGCTTTGGATTCAATATTTTGCCTGAAACATTACGACGCTATTGGCAAATGTTGGCACATATTAATGGACAGCTTATTAATTATTCAATGCTTGCCGCTTCTCTTGGAATAAGCGATATGACTGTCCGTAGATACACAGAAATTTTCTCAGAGACTTATATGATTCGTTTGCTGAAATCTTATTTTGCTAATGTAAAAAAACGCCTTGTCAAACGACCAAAGATTTATTTTCGTGACACTGGGATTTTGCACACTTTACTTGGGATTTACAGTTTTAATGACCTGTTAGCGCATCCTGTGTTAGGTTCGTCCTGGGAAGCCCTTTGTATTGAAAATATTTTGAATGTGTATGACAGATGGGATGGCTTTTTCTACAGGACATCAGCAGGAGCGGAGATTGATTTACTTTTAGTCAAATCTAACCGTAAAATAGCTATTGAATTTAAAGTTTCCAAGAGTCCTACTGTTTCCCGTGGATTTTGGCAGGCTATCAATGATCTAAAAGTTGACCGTGCTTTTATAATAGCGCCTGTAGATTCATCTTATCCCTACAGAGAGAATGTTTGGGTTTATACACTTAGTGATTTTTTAAAGATTAAGGACTTGTAAATTTTAGCTTTACATTTCTATACAATGCTAAATTTAGGGACATTCCGCAGATATTGTTTTCTGCCTGACTGAAAAAATCATGCAACCTATCACGACAAAGCAGGCTACGTAAAAAAAGATAGGTTTTACCTCCTTCCCTCGCAAGCGTGACGGGTAGAACTCTGACGCAGTAAATGCGAAGTCCGCCGTCAGATGCTCCGGGCGCTAGAAAAGAAATTTCCCTCCTTTCTAGCAAGCGTGCCGGAGGCACCTTGCTAGGCTAAAGCTTCGCATACTCACCTCGCAAAGTCGTATGTTATTCACCGACTGACTGGCACCATTCCACCAGACCGCTAAGAGCGGTCTGGTGGAATGGGTGAGGTGCTAGAACCAGCCTGTCAGTTTAAAGCCGAAGTTATGAATCGCGCGGCCCCGGGTCAGGCGCAATTGGTAGTCTGCCTGCAGGGTGAAGGTTTTGTTTATCTTATAGGTCAGAGTCAGCATATTGCTTGCATTCCAGCCCGTGCCATAGCCCTGCATTATTAAGTAACGTACTTGTGGATTGGGCACGCCCGCAAGCTGGTTGAATATCAGGCTGGCTATTGTAGAGATGCGCAGGTCTCGTAGGGCGAGCAGCGAGACAGTGATGTCTGACCGTGCGCTACGCAGGAGAGCAGAGCTTCCCATATCAAGGGTTTGAGTGTAGCTAGCCTGTAGCTGTGCCTGTAGTCGCAGTCCTGATTTTGTGATGGATAGCTTAGTGCTCCTTGAGGAGAGGCGGAAGTTTTCCGTGGCAAAGAGCTGGCTCGACGAGGTTTGTGTCTTTGTCAGAGCGTTGAGCTCGAGTACAAAAGTTGATGGTAGACGGTAACGCAGACTTATCTTGTGCAGGCGGGTCTGTAGCAGTTTTTCTCCGCCCAACAGCAGGTCTTTGTTAATATCCTCTGTGACGAGATAGTTTGCTGATAGACGCTTCGTTAATAATAGGGTCAGTGTGTTGGTTAGGTTATATTCATAGAAGACGATATTAGTATCCGTGTAATCTAATTGTGTGATATTCTGTGATTTGTTTTTGATGTTGACTGCGAGATTGAGTTGATTGTTAATGTGGTTAATCATT
>JALVRO010000156.1 GCA_027031265.1 Bacteroidales bacterium
CGAGGGAGTTTGTTAAGGAAGTGCTTCATTACTGGCTTACGGAGTATCACATAGACGGCTTTCGCTTTGACCTGTCCAAGGGCTTTACACAGCATTACACAACAGATGTGGGCGCATGGTCGGCCTATGACCAGTCCAGAATAAACATCCTGACAGATTATGCCAGTTACATCAAGCAGGTTAAGCCTGGCGCTTACGTTATTCTGGAGCATTTTGCCGAAGATAGAGAGGAGCAAGCATTGGCACAGAATGGTATGCTATTGTGGTCAAATAGCAATTATGCTGCAGCACAGACCCTGATGGGCTGGATGAGTGGGTCTGATTTTTCGCGTATTTATTACAAGAATCATGGATTTGACAGTCCATCAGCCGTTGCGTTTATGGAGAGTCACGACGAGGAACGGATCATGTACAAGGCCCTCAGATGGGGTAATGCTTATGGCGATTATAATGTGCGCCAGCTGGAGACAGCGATTGAGCGCGAAAAGGCCCTTGTGCCGTTGTTTTTCTCTGCTCCTGGACCCAAGATGATCTGGCAATTTGGCGAATTGGGTTACGATTATTCGATTAATTATTGTCCAGATGGCACGCTGAGCGCTGATTGCCGTACCAGTCCCAAGCCTTTGCATTGGGATTATCTGGACGATTCCGTGCGACATTCCCTCTTTGAGCGCTATAAACAGATGATTTATTGGAAAAAAACAGATTCAATATTTGACAAAGCAGATTACACATACAGCCTGTTTTCTGCTGTTAAATACGTAAAGATTACTTCTGATGACCGGAACATAGTTCTTGTGGGAAATTTCGGCGTTACGGAGCAGACTTTTACCATAACAATGCCACATGCTGGTCTGTGGATAGACCTTCTGGCAGATTCGTCTTTTGTTCTGGATTCTAAAGATTTTATCCATACTTATGCGCCAGGGGAGTTTCATTTCTTTACTGATTATCATGTCTCCTTTGGGCCTGATACGACAGGACCTTCGCAAGGTACGGCTCCTATAAAGCTTTTCCCAAATCCGGCGCATGGATATTTTGTTTTGCCAACGGAACCGGGGGCCAGCATCGAGGTTTACAAGCTAACGGGTGAACGTATATATACGGGTAAAGCAGAGTCTTCTTATCAGATAGTACCGACAGTGGGCTGGCAGGCCGGGGTTTATATAGTGCGGGTTAGCTCCAGGTCTGGCACACGAGTTGGGAAAATAATTGTTAACTAGAGGAGCTGATAATCATAGTTTTTTTTGTATAAGACAGTCTACCTGCTGTCATTTCATAATAGGTTGCAGGCGTGCCCGATGCACTCTGCAACCTGTTTTATATTTCATCATCTGCGGAGGTAATGGGTATAGGCGTACGGAGACTGCAACCTATTAAATTCTTACATGAAAATTTTTTTTGGCCAATGGGAATTTTTTATCTTGTTAGTCAAATAATGAACATAAAAAATTAACAAGTTATGGAAATAAAAGATCTTGAGCCGCAGAAAGTTTTTCAATTTTTTGATGAAATACTAAAGATTCCACGTCCTTCTAAGAAAGAGGAAAAGATCGTACAATACCTCATTGATTTTGCCAAGAAACGTGGACTTGAATATCAAGTGGATGAGGTGGGTAATGTCGTTATCCGCAAGCCTGCAACTGCGGGTATGGAAGACCGTAAACCCGTTGTACTCCAGGCTCATGTAGATATGGTTACAGAGAAAGACACGAGCGTGGAGCATGATTTTGAAAAAGACCCGATTCAGGCTTATGTGGACGGAGAGTGGATTCGCTCACGTGGCACAACACTGGGAGCTGATGATGGCATCGGTGTGGCAACAATACTTGCCATACTCGATAGCGATGACATAGTACATCCACCGCTGGAAGGCTTATTTACTGTCGACGAAGAGACAGGTCTAACTGGAGCTTTTGCTCTGAAAGAAGGCTTTTTTAACGGCAAGATATTAATCAACCTGGACTCTGAGGACTGGGGCGAAATATTCATTGGTAGTGCAGGTGGCATGGACACAGTCGCAGAGTTTGACTATGAGCCGCAAGACCCACCGGCAGGAATAGCATATAAAATAATCATTGATGACCTGCATGGCGGACACTCTGGCGATGAGATAGACAAGGGTTATGCTAATGCTATCAAGCTCCTGGACCGCTTCCTTATCAAGCTGTTGTATGAAATGCCATATTACCTTGCACATTTCCACGGCGGCAAGCTGCGTAATGCAATACCGCGTGATGCGTATGCAATAATAATTATTGAGCCTAAATACGAGAATATTCTCCAGGAAATGCACCTGAAATATCTAACAATCTTCAAGGATGAATATGGGAAAGTAGAACCAAACATGCGCTTTGAGATAGAGAGAACCGTCCGGCCAGAGCGTATTATCAACGATGAGGTGGCTATTAAGCTTCTGTGGGCTCTATATGGTTGTCCACATGGTGTGTATGCATGGAGCAAAGACATTGAAGGGCTTGTAGAGACTTCTACCAATCTGGCCACTGTCCGCACAGAGGAAAACAAAATTGTAGTAGGGACATCACAGCGTAGTAGTAAAGAATCAGCCAAAGATGACATTGCCACAATGGTAAAATCAGTCTTTATTCTGGCCGGAGCAGAGGTTTCACACTCAGACGGTTATCCAGGCTGGACGCCAAACCTTAATTCCGAGATTTTAAACATCACGGTAGATGCTTTTAAGCGTCTCTTTGGCAAGGAGCCAGTGGTGCGTGCAATACATGCCGGTCTGGAGTGTGGCCTATTCCTGGATAAATATCCTTACCTGGACATGATTTCCATCGGCCCCACAATCAAAGGAGCCCACACACCAGAGGAGAGACTTCACATCCCAAGCACACAGGAGTTCTGGCAGCTATTGCTGGACGTGCTAAAGAATATACCCAGGGACGAGTAAAATAAATCAGGAAAATGGTTCATTACATAGCGGGCGTGCTGAGGGCACCCCGCTATGTTGAAAACCGTCAGCATTAGTCCTCCTTCCGCCCCGGGCGAGCAGAAAATACCATACAATTTTAAACTAAGTTGGTACATTTTAAACAATAATAAGAGCAGCACGATGAAGGCAAAGAAACGGTTTGGCCAGCATTTCCTCAAGGACGAAAATATTGCCCGTCGTATAGCTGATGCGCTACAATTTAAGCAGGAAGGCCAGAAGACAAAACTGCTGGAGATCGGCGGAGGAACTGGCATGCTTACGCAATTCCTCCTTATGCGCGAGGAATATGAGGTATACGTCGTAGAGGTAGAGCGTGCAGCAATAGAGTTTTTGAAAGAGCGTTTTCCACAGCTTGGAGATCATCTGATAGAGGGTGATTTTCTTAGACTCAGGCTGGATGAAATGTTCACTTATCCACTGCCAATAATAGGCAATATCCCTTACAACATCACAGGTCCGATTTTTTTCCGTGTGCTTGATTACCGCGACCTTGTGCCAGAGGCTGTGTTTATGATACAGAAGGAAGTAGCACAGCGCATCGTAGCCCAGCCTGGCACCAAGGATTACAGTGTGCTAACTGTGATGATCAGGACATTTTACGAAACCAAATATTTGTTCAATGTACCACCTACGGCTTTTCGCCCGCAGCCACGTGTCACATCTGCTGTAGTTCGGCTCAGGCGAAAAGCTGTAGACCCGCCGATTGAAGATTATGATTTTTATCGTTATGTGGTGAAAACGGCTTTTGGACAGAGACGAAAGACTGTGCGCAATTCTCTCAAGAACCTTTATAACATTGACCTGGTTCCTCAGAGTATATTAGATAAGAGGGCAGAGCAGCTGAGTCTGGAAGAGTTCTATGAGCTGGCAAGACTGGCCAAATAAGCATAGGTCTGTGTTATTCTTTCTTTCCAAGCTGGCGACGTAATTCTTCGACTTCTTTTTGTAGTTTAGCGATTCTCTCTCTCAGGCCAGCTTCTAGTCTACGGCTATGGCTGAGTCGCTTCTGGAATTCTTTCATCAAACCTTGATGCTGTTCACGGAGTTTCTGTAGATCCTGCTCTAGTTTTTTAATGTAATTTTCTTTTTCCTCCAGGGCTTTTCTGGTTTCTTCTAGCTCCTGGAGAGTTATTTCCATCTCCATTTCCTGAACATTGAGCTTTTCTTCTTTTTCTTTAACTTCGATGAGAAGACGCTCCAGGTCAGTCTGTTTCTCCATTACAGGAGTGATGTCAATACCAATGAAAAGGATCCGGTCAATTTCCAGACCTTTGATGATAGGAATAAGTGTGGCTTTTATCCACAGAGTCTTGTCTTCCAGGTGAACTTCAAGGTTAAATTCAGTTTTGTGACCATTTAGGACGTTTTCCCAGTATTTCTTGTATTCGTCTATTTTGGTCACTGGAATATTAAACAGTTCGAAGAAAGTCTTTTCTGTGGCTTCTGTATAAGTAATGCCAAAGCTATCTTCAATTTGTTTGTTTATGGTGATAACTCGTTGATTCTTTGTGAATTCTATGTAATATACGATTTCGTTGAGTGCATCAAAAATGGATTCGAGTTTAATTTGCTGTTCCTTAGATTCTTCCTGAAGTTTTTCCATCTGTTTGATAGTTTTCTCCAGCTCAGCTTCTTTTTCTTGCATTTGCTTTGTAACAGCCTGGCTCTGCTCTAAGAGCTTTTTTGTTTCCTGGTTTATTCGTACTGTTGCAAGCGATGAGGCAATGATTTGTGATAGGTCATCCAGGAATTTGAGATGATGCTCTTCGAATGGCTCTATTTTAGCTATTTCTATGACTCCGTATAGGATTTCATGTGAAATTAGAGGATAAACAGCAATATAATTAGGCTTGGCTTTACCCAGTCCAGAGGCTAGTTCCACATAGTCATCAGGTACCCGTGTTACTATTGGCTTTTTCTCCAGAGCAACATTTCCTGTTAATCCATCGCCAAGCTCGAAATATTTTTTCTCGTAAATTTTTCGATTATAGCCATAGTAGCCGACCAGCTCAAGAATTTCTTTGCCGTCTTTTTTGTCCACTACAAAGAAAGCACCTACCTGTGCATCGAGATAGTCAGTAAGATTGGATATTGTCTCATAAGCAAGTATTTCTAGTTCATTAATATATGATCGCAGTATTTCATTGAATTTAGCCAGACCGGTATTTCTCCAGTTTTCTATTTCTTGTTGTCGAATATATTCGTCCTGTATCTGTTTGGTTTTCTTGAGATTGTCTTTGAGTTCGTTGAGTACAACGGCTGTGATGTCTGCGTCAGAAACAGGCACAAGGTCTGGAATATCATAATTACCCTGGTTTAAAGCCTGAATAAAGTTTATTCTTTGATTGTTTTTCTCCTGTATTTCAAGCATTCGTTGTATGAATTCTTCGTATTCTTTGTATGTAAACTTAAAAGTCTTGATAGTATCTAATGTAACTTCCTTACTCAGATATAGATGTGTGAAGAGTTGCTCCAGAAATTTCACAATTTTTTTGTATAGTATATAGAATGCAATCAAAAGACTTATGAAAAGCAGGAAAGTTGCTAGCCAGCCTATAATCATTATTTTTGTGTATTGCCACTTGATAGATGTGTATTCTTTTTTTGGTATAAACTTGAGCAGTATCCAGAAATTATCCAGGTATTTAATAGGGTAAGCAATGAAAAACTTACTAGAACTAAGGGATCGTTTAGTGTGACCAAAATAATATTGGTTTCTTAATAAACGGCTGTAAATATTTGAGTTAAAAATACTACTATTATATGATTTAATATCTCTACCAATATAATTTTCTTTTGGTGCATAGATTATTTTTAGATTCTCATTTATAAGTAGCAAATTATTGAGTTGCTGTATAGGCAGCAGGCTAACAAAATAGCTAATAGGAATATCTATCCCCACAATGGCTATGAGATTCATTTTCTTATCTCGTACAGCACCGATTATTCGGACAAATTGTTGTGCCTCTCCGTTGAGCTGGTTTTCTTGTACAGGGCTGAGGACCAGAACATCAGTGTTTAATTCCTGAAACTTTGTTTCATAATTGCTAAGAAGCGATGTTTCCTCAGATGTAATGGGTATAGTATCCGAAAGTCGTTCTTTGTTTATCCATACTGCATATTGTCCAGTATATCCCTGGAAAAGATTTTTGAATTTGTAATCGTATTTGTCCAGTGTAAATGGCTTCCAGATAGTAAAAATATTACGGATTTGTTTGTTGACTATAAGAACATTATACAGAAAATTGTAATAATAATTTCTACGTTCGTTTTCGTTTATCTGTGTGTAATTTTGTAAAATGGATTGAAGGTTATTGACAATGAGGATACTTTTGTTTAATTCACTACTCAAACGTGTACTATAGTTCCTAAGCTCGAAAATGTTCTTTTTTTTGATGTAGTCTATAGTGGATTTGTTGGTTATCTGTAAATTAATTAATGAAAATATACCAAGTATCAAAATTAAGGCCCCAAGAGATATCAGGAAAAAAATTAAACTCAATCTAATCTTTTTTTTTGTCTTGGTATTTGTTTTTCTTCTAGCCATTTTGTTATGTGTTAAAGGATTAGAATTTAAAGCCAGACGCTTTGCGTTCTCTCTCAAGCTCTCGTTTTTGGTCACGGCGTTTGATATCCTCCCGTTTATCATGGAGTTTTTTACCCCTTACAAGTGCTATCTCCAACTTGGCCCAGCCCCTATCATTGATAAAAAGTCGCAGAGGAACAATTGTTAAACCTTTTTCCTGTACTTTTTTCTTCAGACGCTTGAGCTCATTCTTTTTTAGCAATAATTTACGCTTGCGGTCAGGTTCATGACCAAAGGCCCCTCCTTGCTCATATTCTGCTATTCTCATTAGCACAAAGAGCTCATCTCCTATAAATTTGCAATAAGCATCTGCAAGGCTCGCCTTACCCTGTCGTATTGATTTTATCTCTGAACCTGTAAGAGACATACCAGCTACATATTTTTCCAGAATCTCATAATCATGGTATGCCTTCCTGTTGCGTATGTCTATCTTTTGCTGGGCCATATCTCCCTAAAAATTTATAGGAATATAATCAATAACTGGCGATATCACAAATCTATTATCATTCAGTCTATAAGCAAATTGAATACCAGCACTTAGGTCTATGTTAAATCCAAATAAATTAAAATCAAACAACATTTGCAAACCTGTCGAGCTGTATTTTGTTGCATAATCAACAAGGGCCATATCATAAAACAACCTTGCCCTCACACGCTTAATATTAAATACAGGCTTCCAGCCCCAGTCTGGATAAAATAAAGGTAAATGATACATTATCCTAACTCTTTGTATATCAGAGTAACTAATATTCCTGTAACCTGTAGGTAATGTGATTTTTTGGGGTAAAATATTACTACCAGAAATATGTTGATCATACACAGAAATTTTCCACACATCATGATACAATGGCCCAGGAAGCCTAAAGCGCCATATACCAGTGTATTGATAAAAACTAGCATTGAGTACTTGCGTGTAATCAAAATAAAAAGTCTGTCCAAGTCTTGACTCCACATCTCTATAGCTGAGATGTTTGAGATTCTGCACCACAAAATCAAAACCTAAGGCACTGAGAATATTGGAATTGTTAAAATTGTAAATAAACATATTTTTCTCTTTTACCTCCAGATAATGTGACCAGATATTGTATCTGAGGCTGACAGGCATAGAAATATCAACTTCCCCATATAAGTTGGCTAAATCATTTGTCCAGCTTCGGGTTTGTCTCAGATTTAGCTCAAAGACAGGAAAAAAGTGACTGTATTTTAATTTCAGTGAATTCGTTATTTGGCCTGTGTTCTTATAAGTACTCGATAGTGTTAGATTAAGCTCTTTTAATACGTCTTGTGAATAAAGAGTGATACTGGCATTATCTAAAGAGTCTTTCTTGAGACGTATATCCCATAGCCAGGAATGTGGATAAAGCAAATGCAGTCCACGCCTATAACGGGTTATGTTTACACTGGTATCAGTGTAATTGCTTGAGGTTAAATCTTTTATCAATGGCTTTGTTTCCTCAGAAACAAAATAATTTTCCTGTGATATATGTGTCACTTTTTTCCAGTGGTTATTGTGCAAAAATACTATAGCCGGATCAAAACCATCAGCTGTATAGTTCGAGAGATACATTTGACCACTTATGGGATCAATATCACTACCTATTGCCCCATAAGGCATATATGTTATCTGGTAAATTTGTTTGCTGAGCGTGTCTATGGCAAAGATATTCTCAGTCCCACTTATATCTGCTGTAAAGATTATGTAATTTTTCCACGCCATGGGTTTCTCGATGATAAAGTCAGAGGTAGGCTTGATTATTGTATCCAGTACTCCGCTTGTTAGATTAAAGCTAAATAGTCCGTTGCCTTCTTTTGTGCTACCAGCAAATAGTATTCCCTGTCCATCAGTAGTATATCGCAGGAAGCGTATTGCTTCGAATTGTGGAAATTCGTAATCTGCTAATATTTCCTTGTCTTTGATGCTGATTATATTTATGTGGGGTGTGAGATGGTAATCCAGCTCGACGCAGGCAATATTCCTGGTATCTGGTGATAGTGTGGGAGAGAAGAAGCGCCCTTTGTGTGTGATTTTCCTTATCTTGTTGTGTCCCAGGTCATAGACATAGATATTGCTAAAAGAAGCTTCACTCCATCGTGGATGTGGGTCTATTTCTGACCATGTTACCAGATCCTGGGTATAATATATGTCCCGGGAAGAAATGGTGCGTAGTTTTTGTTCCTGGCCTGTGTTCTGATTCAGGAGAATAAGTGTGGGTAATTGATCTAAGCCTGTTTTTACTGTCAGGACCAGTGAGTCATTGATAATAAAAGGATTGTTATAATTTGTGTAAGTGCGTCTAGGTCTGTGACTCAGCGTGAAAATTTCATTGTGGTAAGTGCTATCTATCCCTAGTTTCCACAGTCTTTTTAATTCTCCAAAAGTTTTTTCAAAGAGTTGTGTGTAACTGAGGCCTGTGTATTTTTTTAGCGAAAGATTCATCGCATTAGGCAAAAATGCCCAGTTTGTGCTGTGATAAAGAATATTTGACCAGATCTGCGGGCCCCAGTGCCTGTTGACATAAGTTACCATATAATAACCTAGATAATAATGATTGGGATAAAAACGCTTGTATGAACGATAGAAAAATTTGTAATAATTAAGATCCTTTGCCGGATAATTCAGTGTTATAGCTTTGACTGGCATAGCAAATCTACCTACCCGTCCTCTGCCGCTGTTTGACATGACTGTTTCCTGAAACTCAGCATCCCCCTCCATAAACCAAAAGGGTATTGACCAGCCTATACCTCCAGCCAGTCCCCATTGTCCGTCTAAAATATGAAGTATTTTGTTAAAATTATGGTCCAGAGCTGTGTACTGTATGTTATGCCTTATCTCATGAAGTCCCAGAAGTTTGTCCCATTCTGTTATGCCCAACGTTATCTGTGGATAAGGTGTCATGTACCAGAAACAGTGCCATGGCCCCAATGCAGTATAACCATTCGATACTGTGCTCCGGTTGTCAAGCACAATAGTGAGCCTGCCAGGATAAGCATTCAATGTTTGACTGTTAACAGGATAAGTCTCTTCCAGGAATTTAGCCAGAGAACTTGCCCTGACAGATAATTCTTGAGGAAAAATTATCCTGTAATGCCCTGTCTGAATTTGATATAATTCCACATTGCCCGGAAACTGCGAAAAAACAATATTCGTCAGGGCCAAAGCCCATATAATCAGTAATATACGTCTGCTCATGTGTGGTTATATGTCTAATTGCTACTAAATTAATGATTTTTTCACAAATTCTAATTTTTGAACCACCATCTGGCGCCAAAACGATAGAAAAATTCAGGATAGTGATAATGAGTTACTGTCTCATAAAAATCAATAGGCATAAAAGCACGGTTGATGAAATCAAATTTAAAGAACAGCGACATACGCTGTACGTGAATATTCACAAAAGCATTGATAATTGGCACATTTCCAGTGACCATATCTGGATTCACATAAAATGCCACAATAGCAGGGTGGTAATAGTATTGGTTAAAGCTAGTTGTCATATAAGCATCTACACCAGGATTGAGATGCATGGCGTGTTTGAATAAATAAATATCAAACCACATAGATGCCTGTGCACTAGCCAGCGGGAGGTTAACAATATTGTTGTGGTCACTGTATTGCAGATTTACCCATGTGTCCAGGTGAATAAACTTGAGTTTTGTGCGTTTGAGTAGCTTTACCTGGTATACGTTTATTGTATCACCATATTGGAATGGTACTGCATTGTTGAAGTTAATGTAATGATTTAATTGCCAGTAAGATGTGCTCAGTCTGAAATTTCCTTTTCTGCTGTAGATTAAAGCTTTAAGATGTAAATAGTTTTCATTGACAAATTGTGTGTTATTCCATCGGTTGGTATTGCCATGAAAACGGACCATGAAAAATGAAGGAACCATTGATCTGTACTCTCCTTCTATGCGGTAAATCATACGGGGTCTGTTGTAGCTAATTACACTCCTGGCAAGAGCATCACTGGCTCTCCTCCCGGCTAAATAATAACGGCCTAAAGCTGAGAATGTTAGATTTTTAACAAGACCTAGATCTTCGATTCCTCCTTTGATATACAAATTATTATACCACAGGCTTTTGGGTTTATAGATATAGCCACGGAAATAGTAAAAATTCTGACCTTCGTAGCCTACAGCTATCTGCGCATTTCCCCATTTACTCAATAGCTTGAGCCTGAGTTCATTAACCAGCTGGTCATAAGAGACTGAATCATGGCTATATGTGGAGTCCATATAAATATTAGGATAAAGCACAGGCTGGTTATCTGGGTTTTCATCAAAATAACTATGATAATGGCGGACAGCATGGGCAAAGTCCTGAATAGTGATTTTTAATGTGTCGCTCTTCTGCCACAGAATTAACTCCGGGTTAATATTAAGCCCATACATGCCGATTTTTGTCTGAGCCTTAGTCAGGTAATACTGCTCAAATGTTTCATTTGTATTGCTGGTGTCGATAGTTCCACCATTATCTAATAGCTTAACTGCGTTGAGGAAAAGATTAATTTGATAACGGTATGCGTGTTTCTCCCTTGATATCCAGAATTTTACAGAGTTAACGCTCGAGTTACTCTGGCGTACAAACTCTTTTGATGAATAAGTTTGATACATTAAGCCAAAATTGGTGTAATAATCAGCATTCTGTGTGTGGATAGCTCTTACTATTGGCTGCTCAAAGTCCTTGATTGACGAAGCATAATAAAGTTCTGTAAAAGGCCTGTTGGTCCTGAAAAACACATTTTTGTCTGGCCTGTACAACCGGTCCAGGAATGGATTTAGAAAATAAAAATCTTCGTAATGATATTTCATTCGTTCCTCAAAATCATTTGGATACCACGCATAAGCCAGGTTGCCCATCCATGCATCATTGTATTTCTCTTTTGGGGGTAATAATTCAAAATGTTGTGCCACTGTGTCGACTATCTCACTCTTGTATATATTAAGATCTGATTCAACAAAACGTGTAATACGTAAAGGCACACTATCAGGAATCCAGTTCTCAGGTGCTGTAAAGTTAGTATTGCCTCCTGCTTGCCCTCCTATATTACCTAATCCTCCAAGGTTGCCAAAACCACCCTGCATACCCGGAAAACCCGATGGAAACTGCCCCCATACTTGTACTGCCAGTAGGCTTAGGATAAGTATGTTAAAAATTTTTTTCATATCCGCCGAACACTAGAATTGGAAATAAATAAACGGCTGTACCTGCTGGTCTGAGAACTGTATAACCAGTTGCACTACCAGTATAAAGATAATTAATTTTACTATCCACGGCAATTTTACATACCTCTCAATCAATCTATCATATTTGTCCAGAGGAATGGTATGTGCTGCAAATCCTATGATTAACAAAATAACCCACAGATGACGTGCCTCATAAAACGGCCTGGCAAAACGTATATCAAAATCTGTGAAAATCTTCTTGACCATTATCCACGAAGCCTGGTAAGCATTGAGCCTGACAGGCTCAACGACTTCTACTTTCTTACCATCAGGCTCTACTACTGTCTTTGTCTCGTTGATCGTAATAGGTGCCATACGGAAAAATATCCACAGGAAAATCACAAAATGGAATGTTATAAACCATGACAAAAATTTCTTTGGAAAAATATCTGGAATCTTATCTAATCTGGGCTTTAGAATCTTGTGAACAACTAGTCCTATTCCATGCAACCCCCCCCACCACACAAATTTCCAATCTGCGCCATGCCACAGACCGCCTACCAGCATGGTAATCATCAGGTTACGGTACTGCTTTATTTTGCCTTTACGGTTACCTCCCAAGGGAATATAAACATAATCCCTCAGCCAGGTTGAAAGCGAAATATGCCAGCGACGCCAGAATTCTGTTATATTACGTGCCTGGTAAGGCAGCCGGAAGTTTATCCCCAGGTCAAATCCCATAACCCTACCCAGACCAATAGCCATGTCCGAATAACCCGAAAAGTCCATATAAATCTGCAAAGTATAACCATAAATAGCCATCAAATTCTCAAAACCATTATAGCTCTGCGGCGCTGCAAACACCAGGTCATTATACTGGGCTATGTAATCCGAAATTACAGCCTTTTTGATCAATCCTATCATAATCAGCCACAGTCCACTGTAAACATCATATTTCGTAACCGACGGTGTACGCTTTAGCTGAGGTAGAAAATGGTGGGCCTTAACAATAGGACCTGCTACTAACTGTGGAAAAAACGACAGGAAAAAAGCATACTCCATCAAGCTCCTGGTAGGCTCTAGTTTCCGAGTATAAACATCCACTATATAACTGACAGACTGGAAAGTATAAAATGAAATTCCCACAGGTAGAAAAATATCCAGCGGCTGGAAGTTACGCCCTATTATCGTATACCAGTTTGAAAGCAAAAAGTTAGTGTATTTAAAATATGCCAATAGCCCCATGCTGGGCACAACTCCCAGGATTAACCAGAATATTCTCCAGGATTTTTTCTTAGCCCTGTGCAGAAATAATGCAAACGAAAAATCTGTTATTGACGTTAGTACTAGAATAAAAAGATACCACCCACTGGTCTTGTAATAAAAGAAAAAGCTAAAGAGTATTACCCATGCTGACATCCACCATTTCTTACGGTAAATGCCAGTATAAACAATAATGAATATCACATAGAAAAGGAAAAACTCGCCACTGTTGAAAAGCATCGGGCGCTGTGGATCGTACTTAACGATTTCCAATAAATTGCTCAAAAACGCCATAAACTATTATCCTTTTTCTCTCCAGTCTTACAATTTGCAATGTTAACGCTTTTCTTTAATTCATACAAGAATTAATTTATAACCATAGCTTTATAAAACCATGAATTTATTACCATTGTATATGACCAGCCAGCGCCCGTCTGGTATACGTCTGATCAGGTCAATAGTACGCACTCTCTGCTGTAGCTTGTAAAGCCCTTGTTCCAAACTTGTGGGTACCTTATACCCCATAATCCCTTTGTGTCCAAATAATATTACAAAAGACTCTCCAGCCAGTTCCACATCCTTTATTAGTTTACCCTTTCGGATGAGCCTGTTTAGACTCTTGTATAGGTTCCTGGGAATACCTCCCGAAAGAAATTGATAGTTATTGTAAAAAATTATGAATCTATCTGGCCATACACGCATAAAATTCACCTTGGCATCCTGTCTGTCCAGTATCTCCAGCGCTTTTAACACTGGCGTAGCTAAATGGCTGAAGTAAACTTTGTCTTTGTCCGTGACTATTACCCAGCTGCTATCTGGTAGCAGACAAGCACTGAGGATTTTTTCATTGCTGTGGGAAATAGATTGTAGACGTTGCTGCAGCTTGCCAGGTATGCCTAAGTATGAGAAGCCATTGGTCCCGTATGTTATGAGCCAACGTAAATCACTTGTGACGCTCAGATCTGTGATAGGCGCATTTACCGAGTCTCTAATATATTTAAGTTCATCGGTCAATAGGTTAAACCTTACTTCATTGCTCTGTGACCACCCGCTCAGCCAGGCTAGCATGAGTATTATTGTGTATGCTGCTGTTTTCATTTTCATTGTTAGTGTTTTTTACATGTTTGGTTTAGCATTTTCAGAGCCTCCTTGTCGTGGAAGATTTGATAACTCCTTTGCCAATAAAGGCATGCTTCCTCTTTGTGTCCTATGAAATAAGCTGACTGCCCAATAAGACGGTAAAGCTCGGGTTGCTCAGGATATAAGTCCAGGGACATGGTCATGTCATAATAAGCATTCTGGTAATTATTAGTTCGCAGATATGACTTCCCTCTCAGCGTCAGGTATTTGTAGTTGTTTTTGTCTGTGTCCAGTAGTTTGTTAACAGTGCGTATGGTCTGCAGATAATCACCTTTGAGATAATAAGTCTCTGCCAGCTGATAGCGAACCTGTGGATTGTCATCGTATTGAAGGTATTGTTGTAAAGCGTTCAACGCCTTGTCAAGGTTAGAGCTTTTGCTCTGCCACTCAGCTATCTGTGGTAATAATTCAATCTCATAAGGCCTTAGTCTGTATGCTTTTTCTAATACCTGTGCTGCTAGGGCATAATCCTGCTTCTTTGCGTAAAGGTTGCCCAGTTTTAGCAAAAGATTATAATCATTATGCTCGATAGCCAGTGCTTTGTTAAGCTGGGCAATTGCTGCATCTATCGCCCCAAGTCTTTCGTAGCTCTGGCTCAGAAGAATGTAAATC
>JALVRO010000157.1 GCA_027031265.1 Bacteroidales bacterium
CATGGATATGTAGCCGTAGCTATCAACTTCAGGGGCTCCACTGGATATGGCGATACTTTCAAGAGAGCTATCAGTGGTCACTGGGGAGATAGACCTTATTATGACCTGATGGACGGTCTGGCTTATGTTCTCAAAATGTATCCATTTATCGATAGCAAACGCCGTGGTGCCCTTGGGGCTTCTTATGGTGGTTATATGATAAATTATCTGATGGGCAAGGCTCCTGACCAGTTCGACGCATTTGTATGCCACGACGGCCTGTTTGATCTGACCTCAATGTATTACGAAACAGAAGAGCTGTGGTTCCCTGAGTTTGAAACACAGGGTACACCATGGCAAAACGAAAAAATGTACAGGGATTTTTCTCCTTCGACTTATGTCACACAGTGGCAGAAGCCTCTGCTAATCATTCATGGAGGTCAGGATTTCCGTGTCCCAGAGACACAGGGCTTCTCTGCTTTCACAGCAGCTCAAAGACTGGGCATACCGTCAAAGCTACTTTATTTCCCTGATGAAAACCATTTTGTATTGCAGCCAGCAAACAGCGAAGTATGGCACCGGCAGGTCTTTGCATGGCTAGATAAATGGGTCAAAAACAAAAAAGTTAAGTAATTTTCATTTGCACATCTTTAGCATAAGATTTTGTTTTGTAGAAAAATTATGTTAGAATGAGAATCCGCTTTGGTTTATACATATTACTCATTGTTCTACTGGCTAGCTGCTCAAAAGAAAAGGTTAGAAAAATCAACTTTTATGCTGATATCGAGAATTCTCCTGATATTATGATCGAAAACATGAGTTCTGTATACAAATACGAAAACAAAGAAAGGGCTTTTATAAAAGCGCCTATTGCACAGTATTTCTTCAAAGACAGGACTAATCCCAAGATGGAGTTTCCTGGGGGGCTGGATGCTGTCTTTTATAACGACAGCCTCAAGCCTATTTCCACAATTCATTGTAAATATGCTGTTTATTACGAGAAAAAACAACTGTGGAAACTATCTGGCGATGTTGTAGTCACTAATCCAGAAGGAAGCACCCTGCGCACACAGGAGCTCTATTATGATGAAAGCCAGCAGACAATCTACTCCATAAAATTTGTAGAAGTGACAGACCCAAAAGGCAATATTATACGGGGCAAAGGCGGATTCACCAGCAACATGGATTTCACAGAATATGAATTCAAAAACGTGGATGGTACTATTTATTCATTCAAGCGTGTAGAACAAGCACAATAAACAGACAAGGCGGCCCTGCGGGCCGCCTTGTCTGTTTTCGTTACTCCCTGAACCTGAAGTCCTTTATCTCAAGCTGTATACTCCCATTATAATCGCTCTCTCCCACTGTGTATGCTATATCATACTTTTTACTTTCAACTATCTGCTGTAATTTCTCAGCACTTTCGAAAGAAATGGCTGAGATATAATTCCCATTATCTCTCTTAAAACTCAGCAGCAAATGGCTAGAATCACGCCCTATCACACGGTAAGATGCTTCCTTTACATTCATTGTGACAAATACTGGCTTGGGATTGCCAGGGCCATAAGGCTCCATCTTTTTTAGCACACGAACCAGCTGTGCATTTATATCCTTGAGACGCAGCACACCCGAAATCTTTAGCCTGGGCTTTTTCATATCATCTGTGATACGCTCTGTTACCACACGTTCGAAACATTCAATAAACTTTTCTAGATTTTCACGCTTCAGACTAAGACCAGCAGCATATTTATGCCCACCAAACTTTGTCAGCAAATGTGCACAATGCTCTATTGCCTCATACAGGTCAAAATCAGCCACACTCCTAGCCGAACCTGTTATACCATCCTCGCTACTGGTCAGGATTATCGTTGGTTTATACACATACTCAATAACTTTAGATGCAGCAATACCAACCACACCTTTGTGCCAGTGTGGATTATATAATACTGTAGAATTCTTGTCCTTGAGCTCTGGATTCTTCTCAAAACCTTCCAGTATTTCTTTGACTATATCGCTTTGTATCTGCTGACGCTGACGGTTAAGTGTGTCTATCTCCCTGGCTATCTGTAATGCTTGATCATAATTATCACTAACCAGAAGCTCTACTGCCTGGGATCCATGACCTATACGGCCAGCAGCATTTATTCTCGGCGCCAGAGTAAAAACCAGACCACCCACTGTCAAAGATCTATCCTTCCAGCCCGCTACCTCCTTCAACGCCCTTATACCTATAGATGGTTCCTTGTTCAATAGCTTTAGACCAAAGTATGCATAAATCCTGTTCTCATCCACTATCGGGACAATGTCTGCACCTATACTCAGAACAAGCAAATCCAGGCTTCGATATAAGTCTCTTTCACTCAAGTTTAAATCAGCTGACATATACTGCAAAAACTTGAATGCCACACCACATCCTGTCAATTCCTTAAATGGATAATTATCATCCTCACGCTTTGGATCTATGACTGCTATTGCCGGCGGTAGCTGCTCTCCAGGTGTATGATGGTCCAGGACAATAAAATCAATACCCCTGACACGTGCATAAGCAATCTCATCAATATTCTTAATGCCTGTGTCTACTGAGATAATCAAACCCACATCAGAACTCAAGGCATAATCAATACCCTGGTAAGAAATACCATACCCTTCGTTATACCTATCTGGTATATAATAAGTTATCTCAGGAAAATATGGTTTTAAAAGTTTGTATAGCAATGCTGTACCTGTAGTGCCATCTACATCATAGTCTCCCCAGATCATTATCTTTTCCCTGCTCTCCATGGCTCTCAAAACCCTATCCCTTGCTTTGTCGATATCCTGAAGCAGTGAAGGCTCATGCTGATTTTTCAGATCTGGAAAGAAAAATTTCTCAGCATCTTCCCTTGTCTCTATGCCTCTGGCTATAAACATGTTAGCCAGTACTGGTAAAACCTTTAATTCTAAAGCCAGATCCAGCACTTTCTCCTTATCGCCTACAGGTATAATCTCCCATTTATACTTCATCACAACCCTTTTATCAATTTGAGCTCTTCTGGATAAAATTAGCACTTATGGACTTCTGCTCATAAACATTTCGTATTACACTGGCAAACAGCTCAGCTACTGACAAAACTTCAATTTTTGGGCTTTTCTTTTTCAAAGGAATAGAATCTGTAACATAAAGTTTATCCAGGGCAGAGTTCTCTATTCTTTCATAAGCAGGACCTGACAAAACAGGATGCGAAGCAAAAGCAATAACAGACTTAGCACCCTGATTCTTCATTTTCTGTGCTGCAAGTGTCAAAGTCCCTGCCGTATCTATGATGTCGTCGACCAACACAACATTCCTGTCCTTAACGTCGCCAATAACTGTAAGACTCTCTACTTCATTGGCACGCACACGCTTCTTGTAACAAATAACCAAAGAAGCATCCAGGAATTTCGAATAAGCATTCGCACGTTTAACACCACCTGTATCTGGTGCTGCAACTACCAGATTCTCCAGATTTAGACTCTTGATAAATGGTATAAAGACAGACGATGCATAAAGGTGATCTACTGGCATGTCAAAAAATCCCTGTATCTGATCAGCATGTAAATCCATTGTTATAACACGCGACACACCCACAGCATGCAGCATATTTGCTACTAGCTTAGCACCTATAGGCACACGAGGCTTGTCCTTACGATCCTGGCGTGCATATCCAAAATAAGGAATAACTGCAGCTATTTTATAAGCAGATGCTCGAAAAGCTGCATCTACCATCAACAACAACTCCATCAGATTGTCAGCCGGAGCAAAAGTTGACTGTACTATAAAAACATAGTCGCCCCTGACACTCTGGTTAAAACTTGGCTGTATCTCACCATCACTAAACTGCTGCACCATAACATCCCCAAGCTCCATTCCCAGACTCTTGGCTATCTTCTCGGCCAGATAACGACTTGCCCGACCAGAAAAAATTTTAAGTTCCCTGTTTTCGTAAAACATTGCTTGTCAATTTTTTATTAATTTAAAATCCCTCATCAAATCTAATCAAATAAACTGCTTTCTAAAAGTCTAAAAATTAAAAAATCTAATTGCCATTTAGATTTTTGTTTTAATTTTGTCCAAACCTAAACACAACAAAAAAATGTCCTTTCTAACAGACCGTGTTGTAGAACAAGCCCTTACTTTTGACGACGTCCTCCTTGTCCCTGCCTACTCTGAAGTCCTTCCTCGCGAAGGAGATCTAACCACAAATTTCACTCGAAAGATCAAATTAAAGATGCCAATCGTCTCCGCTGCAATGGATACAGTAACCGAAAGCGCTCTGGCCATTGCCATTGCACGAGAAGGCGGTATTGGAGTTATCCACAAAAACATGAGTATCGAACAACAGGCAGAGGAGATACGTAAAGTCAAACGTGCTGAGAATGGTATGATTATTAATCCCATTACCATCAAACCACACCAGACAGTGGGCAAAGCCCTGTCAATGATGAAAGAATTTAAAATCGGCGGCATTCCTGTAGTGGACGATGACAACAAACTCATTGGCATTGTTACCAACCGTGACCTGCGCTTCATAAAAAATATGTCTATACGTATCCGTGACATTATGACCAAAGATAACTTAATCGTAGTAACAGAATACGTAGACCTTGAGCATGCTGCCGAAATTCTCCAGGAACATAAAATCGAAAAACTTCCTGTCGTTGACAAACAAGGCAAGCTAATAGGCCTGATTACTTACAAAGACATAACCAAAGCCAAAGACCGTCCCTTTGCCAGCAAAGACGAAAAAGGCCAGCTGTTGGTAGCTGCTGCTATTGGTGTTACCAATGACACTTTACGCCGTGCCCAGGCATTGATAGGAGCCGGTGTAGATGCCATTGTTATTGACACAGCACATGGCCACAGCAAAGGTGTTATTACCACACTCAAAATGCTTCGTTATAATTTCGGCGACAACATACAGATAGTAGCTGGAAATATTGCCACAGCCGAAGCTGCCCTGGACCTGATAAATGCAGGTGCTGACGCAGTAAAAGTTGGCATTGGCCCTGGTAGTATATGCACAACACGAGTAATTGCTGGAGTAGGTGTGCCACAAATTTCTGCAATTTATAATGTCTCAAAAGCCCTGGAAGGCACTGATATCCCTGTTATTGCTGATGGAGGTATACGCTATTCTGGTGATATAGTCAAAGCCCTTGCTGCTGGCGCCTCGACAATCATGGCAGGGTCTCTATTTGCTGGTGTTGAAGAGGCTCCTGGTGAGACCATCCTTTATCAAGGCCGTAAGTTTAAAATCTATCGTGGAATGGGATCGCTCGAAGCCATGAAAGAAGGCTCAAAAGACCGCTATTTCCAGGATATGGAAAAAGATATATCCAAGCTGGTACCAGAAGGTATTGTTTCCCGTGTGCCTTACAAAGGTACTCTGGGAGAAGTCTTTTATCAACTGGTAGGAGGTCTGAGGGCAGGTATGGGATACCTTGGAGCAAAAACAATTAAAGACCTGAAAAAGGCAAAATTCGTGCGTATTACAAACGCTGGTGTGGTGGAGAGTCACCCGCACGATGTGACAATAACAAAAGAAGCACCGAATTATTCCAGATACTAAAAACAAAAAAGAGGGGTTCCCTGGCCCCTCTTGCTTTATTCTCCTATTATCTTAATTAGCACACGCTTGGGCCTCTTACCATCAAATTCCCCATAAAATATTTGTTCCCATGGACCGAAATCAAGTTTCCCTTCTGTAATAGCTACTACAACCTCACGCCCCATAACCTGACGCTTTAGATGAGCATCTCCATTGTCCTCTCCTGTTAGATTATGTTTATAACGCGAATGAGGCTTCTCTGGTGCTAATTCCTCCAGCCATTTCTCAAAATCATCATGAAGACCTGGCTCATCGTCATTAATAAAGACACTGGCAGTAATATGCATTGCATTGACCAGACACAAACCTTCTCTAACACCACTCTCATCTACTGCTTTCTCCACTTCTGGTGTTATATTGATAAAAGCTCTACGAGTGGACGTGTTAAACCACAATTCCTTTCTGTATGATTTCATATATCTAGTTTTTAAGTTTGACATTCAAGCTATTGCCCTTTATCTGCCAACAAATCGAATCGCAAAGATAATAGAACGTTTTGAAAACATAAGACCCATCTATAGCATAAATCGTATCATCATGCCTAAGATACTGAGCCACGACCGTGTAATAATGATCCACATCAACTGGTATCAATATAAAATCCCTGTATATAGGAACAGTATCTGTTAGGACTGTATCGAGATAATTTTGATCCTCAAACCGTCCAATCATCAGAAAAATATTCGGACTCATTTGCGCTGGACTTCTACTAAACTTCACATGCAGTATAGCAATACTGGGCTCCTGTGAATTACAATCAGAATAATCACACTGATCTGTGCCATCATCTACCAGTCCCAATCTCTTGCTGCAGGAAACTAAACTTAGAATGACAAATAAGAGAACAAAGAATTTTCTCATTGATGATTTGGTTTAAGCAAATCAAACACTGTCTTTACCGGGTTAAATACTGTCAGGGGAACTTCTACAAAAACTGTATTCCAGAAGGCCATAGCGCCATTCCACAGCCCTGGCCTCTCAAGCGCTTTTAATGTTCTTCCCTGGTAAGTCTTGGTAGTGATAAACGAAGCATTCTCATCAACAAATTCTAGTAAATCAAATTTTTTACCCTTGTGGTCCTTGACAGATAGCACCATAAAAGTAGGATTAAAATGTGTAGCTTCCTTGAGCATGGACAAATAACGTGGATTATTCAGATCTATCTGAGCTTTCTCTACTATTTGTGGACTAATAAAATTGTCATACTCAACCAAAAATGGTCCTCCTCCTTCCTGACCTAAATTCTTGACCATACCAGCTACCCGCACCGGACGATTGAAAATCGAACGGGCCATCTCGATTTTCTCTTCTGTAGTCTTGAGCTCATCCTTTATCCTGATAGAGAGCACATTATGTATAAAACTAAAAATATCCTCCAGGTCTTTCTCTGTAGGACCTATCTCTAGCATATCCATATATGCATCTATCTTGCTCTTCAGAGTATAAAGATATCCTGCCAGGCCCTGGAACCATCTCTCTGTATCTGGCTTGATCCTGTCTGGTGCCACATTGTCTATATTCTTGACAAAAATAAAATCTGCTTCAAGACTGTTCAGATTATAAATCAGTGTACCATGACCTCCAGGCCGAAACAATAGCTCACCATCATCTGTCCTGAAGGGCTCATTATCAGGTGTCACTGCTATTGTATCTGTGGATGGATCCTGAATAGAAAAACTAAATCGAATATCTACCTCATAATCCTTATAAATCTCTACAAGCTGCTTGGCATGCTCATCAAACATTTCCCTGTGCTCTGGCGAAACTGTAAAATGCAACTCCAGTGCATCATCACGGCCAACTGCATATCTTATTCCCTCGACCAGATGCTCCTCCATGGCTGTACGGGCACGGTCTGAATATCTATGAAACTTAATCAATGCTTTGGGTAAATGACCATACCCTAGGCCTTCGGGCTGTAACATGGCTTTTAGAATCTCTGTATACATGCCTTTTGCTATCAACTCTTCTATACCTGCCTGATAAATACGCTTGCATACAGCATCTAAATCCTCATAAAAAGCCAATTGCTTGATATTGGCGAACATCATACGAACCTCGTCATCCATTGGCTCGGTATCGTCAGAATTAAGAAAAGCAAAAAGCTTCTTGAACATCCTTGTTGCTGCACCCGAAGCTGGTGTAAACTTATAAATTACTTTCGAACGGCGGATATTGTTGTATATCTGTACATAATGTTGCAATTCATTACTTGTCAAAACCTTAACAACACCATTAGAAATAGTCGCAGGCTCTACCAATTTGATTGGTGGCACTCCAGTGCGAAAAAGATTTAGTTGCCTGAGGACTTCCTCTATTTTGATCCCCTTGGATTTGAGAAGTTTTAGATCTTTGCCATCAAAATTTAAATGCATAACCTTTTGTTTTAATTTTGTGTGAATAATTAATCAAATATCTCACTGCTCCCGAATGATATAAACATCTTCATTAGGCTGATGATAAAAAAATTTCTCCCGCAAATATTTCTCAAATACCTCATTATTAGAATGTAAACGCTGAAGATAAACACTATCTTCCCTGATCTGTTTATAAAGATTAGCTTTTTCCTCCTGCAAAATATGTATCTCATTACGCAGTCTTATAATCTCTATTACGCTATTTCTGTTAAAATAAACCAGAATAACAACTCCTACTATTATCGCTCCCAGGACTTTGTATCTATCCAAAAAACTAAAAAATTGACCGAAAAATTTAATGATTCGCTTTACATTCATATCTTTATACATAATATTTACTATTTACAAATTTAATTTAAATGTTTTAAAAAATGAAAAAAAACAAACTATTAATCACACTTGTCCAATCCCATATACACTGGCTAGATAAAACCAGAAATTTCAATCAATTAGAATCATTAATTAACAACCTCAGTTCACACATTATTGTCCTTCCTGAAATGTTTAATACTGGTTTTCTCACAGAGCCACACCAGGCAGCCGAAGACGAATCAGGCCCCACTATCCAATGGATGAAACATATAGCTCTCAAAACCAGCTCTGCCATTTGTGGCTCTTTGATATGGAAAGAAAACAACAACTATTACAACAGATTCATTTTCATGCGCCCTGATGGACAGTGGGCATGGTACAACAAACGTCACCGGTTCACAATGGCTGGTGAACACCACAAATTCTCGGCTGGCCACCACAGGGTGATTATCAATTACCTGGGCTGGAGAATTAAACCACTCGTTTGCTACGACCTGCGTTTCCCTGTCTGGTCCCGTAATGATCAGAATTATGACCTTATTATCTTCGTTGCTAATTGGCCCAAATCGCGCATTGACCAATGGAAAAACTTGCTAGTAGCACGTGCTATCGAAAATCAAACATTTGTTATCGCAGTGAACCGTATCGGACAGGATGGCAATGACTTTTATTATAGCGGCATGTCACTCGCTATTAACCCACGTGGACAAATCATTTACCAGGCCCCCGAGGAAATACAAGATATACAGACCGTAGAAATAGATCTGGACCAGCTACACACAATGCGACAGAAATTCCCTGTCCTGCATGACCAGGACACTTTCACAATAGAAAACTCTGAAACAATAGAATTCTGGTAACAGCTTTACCTGTGTCCCTGTGCATGTAAATATTTATCCATGTACTGCTGGTAACACAACACCGTATCATACAACACTCCCAGCTCTTGCAGTTCTTCCACCTTTACACGAGGCATGCCCCTACGGGTCATCAACTTCTCTATTACTAGAATTGCAACTTTACGTGCATCCTCTCTTGTACGAAAGGGAAAACCACCTTGAACTGCCGGGATAAAAGGTTGGTGAATATACACTTTGCCATTAATCAACACATCATATCCCCAGCCACCATCCACCTTATACACCTTGTAGGTAAGACTATCATATTGAGGCACTTTACTCGACTTTATCTTTGTTGCACTACCATTACATGAGCTCAGAAAAGCCAACAATACCAGCATCATCAACCACACGACATATCTCATCTAACTATATTTTAATATTTCTAAAACCAAATTTAAACATTTTGAAAATTACCAAAATTTTTTATATATAAAGTATAGCCCGGCTTTGACTTCAAAAACTAAAAATATAATGCCTATGCAATACAAAAGTTTCACATTAGCAAATTTCAAAAAAATTCCCCAGATTCAGGATCATCTCAGTGAGCAGGAAATTTTTGATATCGAAGTAGTTGGACATGTTTTCCCTTTTAAGATTAATAATTTCTTAATAGAAAAGTCCATTAACTGGGACGATTTCCACAACGACCCTATCTTCAATATTGTTTTTCCAAACAGGGGTATGCTCTTCGAGGATGAATACGAGAAAGTTGCTTCTCTGCTAAAAAACAATACCCCAAAAGACCGGCTTATAAAGGTTATCAATGAAATCCGCTGGAAACACAACCCTCATCCAGCTGGTCAGATGGATAAAAATGTTCCTGAGATTGACGGACATAAACTCTCTGGCTCACAGCACAAATACCGGGAAACAATTTTGTTCTTCCCACGTCAGGGTCAGACATGCCATGCTTACTGCTCTTTCTGCTTCCGCTGGCCACAATTTATAGGCATCGACAGCCTCAAATTTGCCTCTAAAGAAGTAAACATCCTCATCGAATACATTCACCGACACACAACAATCACAGACATCCTGTTCACTGGTGGTGATCCTCTTATCATGAGAACTAATATTCTGCGTCATTACATAGATCCTATTCTCCAGGCTAAGAAAAATGGATATCTGCCTAACCTGCGAACTATCCGCTTCGGTACAAAATCAGTCCTTTACTGGCCATACCGCTATCTGACAGATTCAGACGCTGAGGACCTGCTCGACCTATTCCGTGAAATACGTGAAACAGGCCTGCACCTGACGCTGCCTCTACATATTAACCACTGGAAAGAATTGGTTCCCCGTGAGACACAACTGGCCATCGAAAGAATACTCGAATCAGGCGCTGTTCTCAGATCACAGTCACCTCTTATGCGCCACATTAATGATAATAGCAATGACTGGGCACGTAAATGGCAAAAAGAAGTCGAACTAAACATTATTCCTTATTACATGTTTATGGCACGTGATACGGGTGCCCAGCACTACTTTGGTGTACCAATCGTTAAAGCTTGGCAGATTTTCCGTAAGGCTTATAATCAGGTTAGTGGCATAGCACGTACAGTGCGTGGCCCTAGCATGTCAGCTACGCCCGGAAAAGTTATGATAAATGGAGTTGTAGAAATCAATGGCAATAAGTATATTAGCCTGCAGTTTATTCAGGGTCGCAATCCGGACTGGGTAGGCCGTCCATTTTTCGCACACTATGACGAAAAAGCTTTATGGCTAGATGACCTGAAACCAGCTTTTACTGATAAATTCTTTTTCGAGGAAGAAATGGAAAATGTTAAGCATTAAATAAAATGATCTCAAAACAATTCAGGTTACATGGACGTGTTCAGGGCGTAGGTTTCCGTTATTACATCACACAAAAGGCAAATATGTTAGGAATCAAAGGCTTTGTACGTAATGAGGCAGACGGGACAGTATATATAGAAGCTACTGCCCCTGACCGGAAAACAATGCAGGTATTCGAAGGATATCTCAAACAAGGGCCATCACTGGCCAGGGTGGACAAGATAGATGCCACTGAACTGCCTTCACAATCATTTGACAAATTCGAGATACGCTAAGTTGTGAGAAATGCCTGCCAGTGGCAGGCATTTCTTTTTTGAAAATTGTTTAATTTAGCCTTAAATTTGTGTGGGAAAAAAAACTTTTTCTATGGGACTTTTTGACGTATTTAACAAAAATAAAGAGGAAAAGCTAGAAAAAACCATTGCCAAGACCAAAGAATCTTTGCTAAAAAAGCTTTCCCGTGCTGTAGTCGGCAAGACCAAAGTCGATGATGAGATTTTAGACGAATTAGAAGAAATCTTAATAGGTGCTGATGTTGGTATAGATACTACGGTTAAGATTATAAAGCGTATAGAAGAACGTGTAGCTAAAGATAAATACCTCAATGCTGCTGAGCTTAACAATATCCTGCGCGAAGAAATAAAAGCCCTTTTGCACAACAAAACAGTCCAGGATCTGTCAGCTGATTACACCACACCTGATGGCAAACCATTCGTTATAATGGTCGTGGGCGTTAATGGTGTGGGCAAAACAACTACTATTGGAAAGCTGGCTTATCAGTTCAAACAAGCTGGTAAAAAAGTACTCCTTGGTGCTGCCGACACCTTTCGTGCTGCTGCCATCGAGCAGCTCGAAATTTGGGCAAAAAGAGCAGGTGTAGATATTGTCAAACAGCAGCAAGGTTCTGACCCTGCTGCCGTCGCTTACGACACTCTCAACTCAGCCATACATCGCGGGTATGACATTGTTATTATCGACACAGCCGGACGCCTGCACAACAAAAAGAACCTGATGGAGGAACTGGCAAAAATACGCCGTGTTATGCAAAAACTTATCCCTGAAGCTCCTCATGAAGTATTATTGATTCTCGATGCCTCCACAGGTCAAAACGCCTTCCAGCAGGCTAAAGAATTTACAAAAGTTACTGACGTCGATGCCATTGCTCTCACAAAATTAGATGGCACAGCAAAAGGTGGTGTCGTTATTGGTATTTCTGATATGTTCAAAATACCTATTAAATTCATTGGTACTGGCGAAAAAATCGATGATATACAATTCTTTGACCCTGATGCTTTTGTCGATAGTCTCTTTAGTAATAAAAACTAAAAACAAAACACAATGAAAAAATTTCATTACCTCATTATCATTTCACTGGCTCTGCTACTGTTGCCTTCTTGTGCTAAGCAGCAGTACTACAAGATAATGGGAGAGACACAAGGTACTACGTACCATATAATTTACCGCTATAGCAAAATGCTCAAGCCCCAGGTAGATTCTCTACTAAACGAAATAGATCTCTCGTTGTCTATTTATAATCCTAATTCCATTATCTCAAAAGTAAATAGAAACGAACCTGTACAGGTCGACGAGCATTTTATCAAGGTATACAAAAAAGCCATGGAAATTTCCCAGGCTACTAATGGTGCTTTCGACGTTACAGTTGAACCTCTGGTAGAAGCCTATGGTTTCGGCCCACGAGGAAAATTAAAAAATCTTTCACCACAAAAAATAGATAGTATCCTTCAATTCGTTGGCTACCATAAAGTACACCTCGAAGGAAATCGAGTTGTCAAAGACGATCCCCGCATCCAGCTGAACTTCAACGCTATAGCCCAGGGATACACAGTAGACGTCATTGCTAAATATTTTGATCGACTTGGCATTACTGACTATATGGTCGAAGTAGGAGGTGAAGTCATTACAAAAGGAAAAAATGAATTCGGCCAAGCCTGGCGTATTGGTATTGACAAACCTATCGAAGGTAGCAACGAAGCTAGTAGAGAAATACAGCTTGTCGTTGGCCTCAAAGGAACGAAAAAAGCAATCGCTACATCTGGTAACTATCGCCGATTCTATATCGAAAATGGGATTAAATACACACACACTATCAACCCACACACAGGTAAACCCGCAAAATCAAGTCTGTTAAGCGCCTCCATACTTTCTAACAACTGTACAGATGCCGATGGCTATGCCACAGCCTGCATGGTTATGGGTCTGGAAAAAGCTATAGAACTGGTCAACAGAAAACCAAACCTTGAAGCATTCTTCATCTATACTGACAACGAAAGTAAATATCGCTTTTACTTCACACCAGGTTTCAAGAAATATGTTATAGAAGAATAACAAAAAAACAGGGACTTATGACATTCACAATCAACGAAAAGGACTTTGAAAAATTCATAATGGTTGGGGATAGAGTGCTTGTCAAACCTAGATCAAACCATGCAAAGACTGAATCTGGTCTCTATCTGCCACCTACTGTCGAAGAAAAAGAAAAACTAGGTAGCGGTTATGTTATCAAAGTTGGACCTGGTTATCCAATACCAACTGTTAATGAATACGACGAACCATGGAAAGACAAAAGCAATGAAGTCAAATATGTCCCTCTACAAGCAAAAGTAGGAGACCTGGCCATCTACATGCAAAAGAGCGGATGGGAAGTGGTAATAAATGATGAAACTTACTTCATCCTACCCCACTCAGCTATACTAATGCTTATCCGCGACGAAGAGCTCTTTAAATAAATACTGCTGGCTCCCTGCGGGGAGCCTTATCTTTCTAAACATCAAAAATCACTACAATGGACCAGCAACAAATTTCTAATCTCTCGTACGAACAAGCTCTTGAAAAACTAGAAAACATTGTCACCGAAATTGAGCAAGGAAATATTTCAATAGACCAGCTTGCTTCGAAAATAGCAGAGGCTAAAGCACTATTCGAATACTGCATGGCAAAGCTTACAACCATCGAAAAAGATGTCTCTAATATTCTCAAAAAAATACCAGATAACCTAAACGATACACCTCAAAATCAATAAGTCAAAATCTTTTTTTCGTTTTTTTTCGTTTATTTAAATAAAAAATAAAACATTGAGCCATGAAACGTTTTTTACCCATATTATTTGCTTTAGTGCTTACAGCCTCTTCGCTGACTGCCCAGTTATATACCCCTGTTTCTGATACTTACTCATCTTATTATTCTGATTATTTCTATTGGGACAACTACTATGACTACTCTGTTTACCTAACAAGATTTGATGCCCCTGTGGTTGAAACTTTCTATGATCCAGTATATTACATCAGAACTTACAGCTATTATCCTGTGTATTATTCACCCACAATAATCATTGTAAACAGACCTTTCTATTATTATGGTATTACCAGCTACCATGGTATAAGCTACTGGGCTCCTGGTTATCACCGTCATGCTTACTGGCGTGGATATAGACATGGATACCGTGACGGTTTCTTGGACGCAACTTATTATAACTCATGGATATACAATGGTTATTATGTAAATAATTACTACATTAACAATTACTATTACAACTACAATTATTATAATGATAATGACCAAAATGACGACTGGTCATGCAATTATTATTCAAATAATCGGAATGACACACACTACGGACACAGAAATAATCACAGAAACAATAGCAACCACA
>JALVRO010000158.1 GCA_027031265.1 Bacteroidales bacterium
GACCATAACCCCGTATAAAATAATTTCTTACGAAGAGTATAAACGCATGCCATTGACCAAGGGCAAATCTTTTGTAATGACTACTTATGTTTTCCCAGAGAAACATCCTGAGATCAAGTACGAGTTTTTGACAGTACTGCTCGGAGGATATGGATCCCGCCTGGGTAGCAATGGTGGTAATATGCCTGTTTTAGCGGCTGTACCCCTGGCCTTTGCTGGCGATGATGTAAATAATTATGATTACAAACTTGCTCCTTTTTTGCTTTTTCTGCAAAAACATATTCGCATGGCAGCTGCCAACCCTGATTATACAGGACGTGACTATCTAAAGCATTACAACAGCAATATCCCAAAACTAAAAAACAAGACATTGGTCTTCAGCCGTGATCAAATCGATGAGACATTGAGTCTCAATAATATTCGTAAATATTATCCTGGCAATATCAAAATAATGGATCAGGATCAAATCGCCAACTTGATTAAAAACAATGACACAACAATTGTGTTCGCACACATAGTAGGTGCACCTATTGATGAGGACATAAATCCAGATTCATACTGTTACAAAATGCTCTTTGATGCACAGGGAAATCTGTATTATTTCGGATGGCATAAAATGAATAATACACAAATTAATGTCTTTCTTAAACAAGATTTTATTAAATTAGGCAAAAAATTGAGAAAATAATAACACCACGAGATGGCAAAAAGATTCTCAAATAAGCTATATACGCTCATCTTTACACTGGTAGCTACAACACTCATAACTGTCTCAGTTATACTATTTTTTGTCAGCATCAGACCCTTTCTTATTGAGCAAAAAATTATCAAGTTAAACAGTATACTTTTACCAGAAGCAGAGTACACACAAAACCAGCTTAACCGGGCTATTACTCTAAGCCAGATAATCAGCTCTAACCTTAGAACTTTTTATACACCCAACTCGCCCATGTTTCTTTCGGACGAGTATTTACAGATGCTCTCAAGCGATATCCTAAAAAATAATTACTATATTCTGGGTATAGGTTATATTATTAACTCTGACATAGAGCTGAGCATCACCTCAGAGAACTACATAACAGACAATATGTTCTCTGCATTGTGGCAAAAAAACTTTAACAAACAGATTGTAGTACAACACTTTAGTCTCAAAGACATTAATAATCCTAATATACTTTTAGAAGCAAAACATCAGAAGCATGTAATTCTGGGTAAACCATTCTTGTACAACAAACAAGGCGTAAACTCCCTGGTACAGCCTATAGCAACACCCATTTTCGTTGGTGATAAATTCATTGGTGTAGACATAGTGTTGCTCTCACTGGATTTCATGGATGAGACATACAAATTCCACGTTGGTGACCTTCAGGAGGATAAATTAATTCTGTTCAATAGAGATGGCACAATACTATTTTATCCTCTAAAACTGAACATAGGCAACAGCCTGGAGTCTATCTTGCCTGAGAAATCTGTCAAGCTTTTGCAGGCTATCAATCGAAAAGAAAATGTCAGCGATAGATATGGAGACTATTTTGTTGTTGGGCAGTACATTAATTCACCACAGACAGATCAATACTGGATAATTTCTCTATTCACACCTTATGCAAAATTTATAACTGGCATTTACTTGATTCTTGTACTGATGATCATAGCCTCCATAATCGTCAGTGCTTTGACAGTACTGAGTGTTTCGCTATTCTCCACATCTTACTCCACAATTTTCAACTCCATTTACAAGAGCATCATAAATATATACAAAGGTCATCTCGAGCAGCATGTAGAATTACTTACCTCCTTTTCAGAGACTGACAAAATCACACGTAGCTTGGAGAGACTGCGTTTGCGTTTACTCACCATGACAGAACTACATAAAAAGCTTGCACAAAGAGATTATTCAGACCGTCTCTCACCTACAAACCCTGGTGATATGCTTGCTATTTCTGTTAACAATGCCTTTGAGCAGATCATAAAACGCTGGCAAGACCGCCGGGAAATCGAAGAAAGCAAACGCCAATCTGACTGGATAAACAAGGGACTTTCGGATATTTATGAAGCTGCACGTGTGGTGGAAAACTCTTTCAAAGTCCTTGGCGAACAAATACTTGATAGCTACATCAAACACACAGGTGCTGTAATAGCTGGCTTCTTTGTATACGACGAACAAGATCATATTTTACGCTCTGTTGTCACATTTGCCTATGAACAAGAAAGATCATTCAGACGCGAAATAAAGCCGGGCGAAGGTTACATTGGCACAGCTATCCTGGAGAAAAAAAGAACATATATCCGTAAGCTTCCTGACGATTACAAAGTACTGGTTACAGGACTTGGTGAAACCAAGCCCCGCTCTGCTCTTATTCTTCCTTTGGTGCTTAACGAACAAATACAGGGTGTTGTCGAACTGCTTTTCCTCAAAGAACTTAAAGACTATGAGCTAGAATACTTTGACCGCACTACCGTGGTAGTGGCACAGGCTATCAAATCAATAAAAATTAACCTCGAGACAGAGCGACTGCTGAATCAGACTATCAAGCAAGCTCAAGAATTAGAAAAGACACGTAAACTGCTACAAAAGCATATCCAGGAACTTGAACAGCGTGAAAAAGCTTTGCAAGACAGCCAGGCACAAATGAAAGGTATTCTAGATGCTGTCAACCATACACTTCTGACAGTGGAGTATCAGACCGACGGCACTTTTATTTCAGCTAATGAACTGTTTTATAAAAAGATGGAGTATTCTCCAAAAGACCTTCAGGGGGTTAATGTGCTCGAGATTGTAACAGAGAAGAATAGGAAAGAACTGCGTGAAATTATTAAAAAAGTTTCACAAGGAGAACACATTTCCAGGATTGTCCAGAGACAAACAAAATTTGGAGAAAAACTGTGGCTCTATGCCACTTATACTCCTTATCGCAACCCAGAAGGTAGAATAACACGCGTACTATTTTTCGCTTTTGACATAACCGATACTTATAACCAGATACAGGAGCTCAAAGAAAAGATAGAACAGCTCAACGAGCAAATCCAAATCCTCGAACAGGCCCTAAACAAGTTATAATATGATCATACACTGTCGCAATTGTGGACATCCTATAAACCTGAATAATGAATCCGACATCTTTAATCCAAACCTAATCTGTCCCAACTGTGGCAAGTCATTGACGAGCGATGGCAATTATTGCTATCGTTGTGGTAAGCCCACTTTCCCCGAAGACACTCAATGCATTAACTGTGGGGCTTATCTGGTCAAACCTGCCGGGACCTGGGAGGTAACGCTGGCTCTGGCCTTCTTCTTTGGATGGTTTGGGGCACACAGATTCTACACACGGCATTATCTGACTGGCCTACTACAGTTCCTCACACTCGGAGGTCTGGGTATCTGGGTAATCATTGATATCATACGCATACTACTGGGCGACTTCAAAGATAGTAAAGGCATACCTATCAAACCACACTCCATACAGAAACTATAAACCATAAAAAACATATAACATGCATCCAGATGTACAAAGACTTTGGGGGGAAGAATTATCATGGATAAAGAACGAAGACTTGCGCCAGAAAGTGGCAAAAACATGGGAGCTTGCCCTGGAAAGAAGTGTCCTGTCTGCTGACGACCTCTTCAAGATACCTTTTACTCTCAAAGCTCCTACAAATGTTAGTTTTATGGACCACAAACGAGCCGTTGTCCACATGTCCAAGGTAGTAGGCGAAAAATACCCCGGCTTCTTCGGTGACGAGCTACCCGTAAATATGGACATACTTATTGCAGGGGCTATCCTGGCAGATGTGGGCAAACTCCTCGAATATGAAAAAGACCAGGACGGTAATATCATCCAGGGTGACTATGGCAAGTACTTACGCCATCCTTTCAGCGGCGTGTCACTGGCTGAGCAGTGTGGGGTGCCTGCACCCGTGCTGCATATCATTGCAGCACACGCCGGTGAAGGTGATCATGTTGCCCGTTCTGTGGAGGCTTATATCGTTCACCATGTAGACTTTATGACCTTCTTGCCATTCAAACAACGCCTAATCCCAGGTAGAAAGTAAACCATTAAAAGCCTTGAAAGACACACATCTTTCAAGGCTTTTTTACTTTATATTCTTCTGATTATCAGACCATAAAACCATTTTTATCAATAACATTATCAAACTCTTCTTGTAATTAATAAGATTTTATTACATTGGGCATGCAACTAAAAACAAAGAAAAATGGAATTACCATACGCAGAACCTTTTAGAATAAAAATGGTGGAGCACATAAGACGCTCTACACGCGAACAAAGGGAACAATGGATACGTGAAGCAAAGTACAACCTGTTTAACCTCCGAAGCGATCAAGTCTTTGTCGACCTGCTAACAGACTCTGGCACTGGTGCTATGAGTGATCGCCAATGGGCAGAGCTAATGCTCGGTGACGAGAGCTACGCAGGGGCAAGCTCTTATTTTAAGCTCAAAAACGCCATCAAAGACATCTTTGGGTTTGACTATTTCCTGCCCACACATCAGGGTCGTGCTGCTGAAAATGTACTTTTTTCTGTTCTGGTTAAAGAAGGGGACATTGTTCCTGGCAATTCCCATTTTGACACGACCAAAGGCCATATCGAATTCCGGAAGGCTACGGCTATTGACTGCACAATTGATGAGGCTTTTGACACAAATCTGGAACACCCGTTTAAGGGCAACGTTGACCCCAACAAGCTCGAAGATGTGTTAAAAAAATACAACGACCGCATTCGCTTCATCATTATTACTCTGACCAACAACACAGCTGGCGGACAGCCCGTCTCCCTGAAAAATCTGAAAGAGGCCCGTCAACTGGCAGACAAATATGGCAAATTACTCATCTTCGACTCTGCACGCTTTGCTGAGAATGCATACTTTATCAAGATGCGCGAACCAGAATACAAAGACTGGTCTATTCGTAACATTGTGCGCGAGATGTTCTCCCTGGCCGATGCTATGACAATGAGTAGCAAGAAAGACGGAATCGTGAACATCGGTGGCTTCATTGCCTTCCGTGATGAGGAACTCTTCCGCCAGGCTACAGTCTACAACATCATGTTCGAAGG
>JALVRO010000159.1 GCA_027031265.1 Bacteroidales bacterium
GTATAACGATAATCAAGGTTCTGCGAAAAAGCATGGAAATGCGGTAGCTGTTCATGCAGTGCAAATACAATCTCTTTTTCATAAGCCAGACGGCGAAAATATTTTTGTCCCTGTGGATATTTTATAAAAACACCCATCCTCTGAGTCATTGGTGGCATCAAGGACAGACGGAAAAACAATTTTTTCTGCAACTGATAAGGCCAGACTGCCACAATCTCACCGCCTTTTTCGACAAGGGCTACATCCCACTGCCCTCTGGTTACAGCCTCCAACCACCATGGCTGGAGAAAAATTGGCAATTCCTTCTCTTCTTTTGCAAATTCTATGTAACGCTGTTTGTTATCCATAGTATTTTCTTATAAATGAGCGTATTAATTGTTCTTCGTGAGAAGTGATTTTTATTTTGTTAGAGTTAAAGACCTTAATCTCCGCTGCCTGTAGCCGGGTATGTGCACTTATCTGCTCTCCTATGTTTTTTACATAAAACTCCGGTCTGTTAACAAAATCTTCAAATTGCACTGTAATAGATCTTTCACCAAAAAGGCCCAAGTGTTTTTCTATTTCTTTTTCCAGATAAAAAATCTGTGCCACTACTCTCTCCTCCAGAGGTAGGTCTGCTATCTCCTTGTAATTAGGAGGTCTAATGCTCCACAATTCTCCTTGCTTAACACCCAACTTTCTGTAAGCCAAATAAATAGACTGTACATTATAAAAAGTTTCACGCTTGATATAGATAACATAAGCCTGTGGGAAAATCTCCTTTATTAGTTGCAGCCGCATACCAAAAGAAAGATTCTTTATCACCCAGGGGCGGGAATAACGGTTAAGAATAGCCCAGGCAGTCCGCTTGAAAGCTTGCTTTTTATCATTGCTTATCTCTTCTGGCGATATATAGTGCCTCCCTGGTATAAGCCATTTACGCCACAGAATACCCTCTGCCGGTTCATAAAGACGTGAAGTATTACCATACCTGGATGTGAAACTATTGTGTGGACGTGAATCAAAAATCCTGTCATGAAGGCTAAAGCCTATCATTGGTAACTCACGGCAAAGTTCAACCAGATTTGAAACATAAGTCACATTAAGGCTATTGGTCAATGCCTGGTAAAAAACCGTTGAGCCACTACGTGGTGCTCCTATTATAAAAACAGGCTGGTACAAAGGCTCAGTAGCAGAATATTTCTCTACCAATTTCCGTTCAATGCCTACAAAGAGAAAATTGAAATATTTACAAAAGCTCCGCAAAGGTAACCAACTAAGTTTCATCGACTTAACTCTTTAACAAGGGATCTGTAAAAATCCTGTTTATCATAAAACTTACCAAAACCAAAACTATTGTTATGCCACAAAAGTACGAAATTTCCTTTATAACGTTTTACCTGCCTATACAGTTCCATTGCTTTGTTCCAGAAATCATTAAAATCATCCTGTGTTTCTTTGAGCAATCCTACTTCCATCAGCACAAGAGGTGACTCAATCAGTTCCAGGGCACGCCTCTGCACCACATCAAAAACCTGATACGGATAACACATACCTGCACGAAAACCTGCGTGTGAT
>JALVRO010000160.1 GCA_027031265.1 Bacteroidales bacterium
ATGACCTGGTTTGTTAACATCTCAAACTCCTCAAACTTCAACGGACGGTTGTCCATAGCTGCTGGCAGGCGGAAACCATATTCTACCAGTGTCTTCTTACGTGAATGGTCCCCGCCATACATGGCTCTCAACTGCGGTATTGTCACATGACTTTCGTCAATAATTGTAATATAATCATCGGGAAAATAATCTAGCAGGCAGAATGGACGTGTACCTGGCGGACGACCGTCAAAATAACGTGAATAATTCTCTATACCAGGACAATAACCTATCTCAAGCATCATCTCAATGTCATAATTGACACGCTCTTCTATACGGCGTGCTTCCAGTTCCCGCCCTTGTGAACGGAAATATTGTATCTGCCTTGCCAGGTCTATGCGTATTTGCTCTATTGCTTGCTCCAGCTTTCGGCGTGTGGTCAAGAAAATACTGGCCGGATAAATAGCTATTTGTTCCATCTTCTCAATTATTCTACCACTCTCAGGATCAAATGAATAAACCTCCTCCACCTCATCGTCCCAGAAAACAATCTTGTAAGCAATATCCCCATAAGCTAGATGAACATCCACAGTATCTCCTTTGACTCTAAACTTGCCATAAGAAAAATCAATCTCATCCCGGGTATACATATTGTCCACCAGCATTCGCAGAAAATTATCACGGCCAATAATATCCCCCTGACGCACCAGTATAATATTATCCTTGAAGTCTGCAGGATTACCAATACCATAAATACATGATACTGAGGATACTATAATCACATCACGCCGTCCTGACAGCAAAGCCGTCGTTGCACTCAGGCGGAGCTTTTCTATTTCCTGGTTAATACTCAGGTCTTTCTCGATATACTTATCCAGCTGTGGTATATAAGCCTCTGGCTGGTAATAATCATAATACGAGACAAAGTACTCCACAGCATTATATGGGAAAAAAGAACGAAACTCACCATAAAGCTGTGCTGCCAGTGTCTTATTGTGGCTCAGCACAAGCACAGGCCTATTGAGACGGGCTATGACATTGGCAATTGTGAAAGTCTTGCCTGATCCAGTCACACCAAGCAATATCTGATGTCTCTTGCCCTCTTCGATACCCTGGACCAGCTGTTCAATCGCTTCTGGCTGGTCCCCCCGCGGCTCAAAATCCGATACCAGATAAAATTTATTTTCCTCAAAATCAGCAGGCAGCTGCTTTTTCATTTTTTAAAGTCTTCTTTATTGACTTTATGCCATTCCTTGTCCAGACTGGGTTCATAGGTCCGTATATAATCAAACACATCATCCACACACGATGCAACATAATAAATATCCTTCAGGTGTGGCTTGGCAAAATTATTCGAAAATATTACCTCAAACTGCTCCAGAACTGGGTCAAAAAATCCATCAAAATTAAGCACCACAACAGGTCCTGATATAAATGACAGTTGCTTTAGCACAATCACTTCCAATAGTTCATCCAGAGTGCCAAATCCCCCAGGCAAAGCAACAAAAGCATCGCTCAGTTCAATGATTTTCTTCTTTCTCTGGTGCATATCAGCCACAATTATTATCTCATCGGCATTCTGCTCTGTCAGACCACGACGGGCAAATTCTTCAGGTATAACACCCATGACCTTGCCACCACCCTCTCTGACCGTGTCGGCTATACGCTTCATCATGCCTACGTTAGCACCACCATAAACGAGATTATATCCCTCTATTGCCAGTTGACGTGCAAAAACTTCTGCAAAATTGTAAAACCTATTATCCAGTGCATTGGAGGACGAACAAAACACAGCTATATTGTTCATAATCTTTATTTTTTGGCAAAAATACCTGTTTTTTTACAAAATAGCATAAAAAAACCGGAACCAACACGGCCCCGGTCAAATATCATAATGTGAGGATTATTAGCTAAAAATTATTTCATAAGGCTTGGCCAGTGCTTCATGTAATTGCTGAAGACTGAAATAACGGCTAAAACGATGCGACTCACGTCCATCAAGATAAATCAATACCACAGGATTGGTAAAAACCCGGTTCTGTCCTGCTACATCTGGACTTTTTACTGTGTCTATGTAATAAAGCTTTACCTCAGGGAAATTTTCTGAAATAAATTCCGCAACCTTTGGTTTTAGTGTTTTGCACACATTACAATTTTCGTGTGAAAAATAAAACAAAACAACTGGTTGCCTGGTAGCCTCACGGAATTCGTCCATGGTCTCTATTACTGTAAACATGGGCAATAAGGTTTAAAAATTGCCCTGCAAAGTTAAACCTTTTCACTCAGAAAACAAGTAGTTTAATTTTTCTTTAATCTCTTGCCCAGACTTGGCTTTTAGAATATCAGAAAAAATCTCATAAAAACGCGACTTTGCCTTGAAAATCTTGTTCAATGTTCTACGGGCCTCTGCCGAATATACAGCCCTATCCAGGAGTTGATTAATAAAACGGCCATAATCCTTGTCCAGATTTATAACTTGTGGAATATTAAACATTTGTTTAATCTGTTCCTTTTTTAGTCGTTGAAAATATTTTTTTATCCCTTCGAATGCTTCCAGCCGCACTTTCTCTACCTCAAGCATTTTTTTCTGTTCATTATAAATCTCATTTAATGTGCTCAGAGAATCATCAATCTTTCTCAATTGCTGTCCATAAGAGTCAACGGCCAGCTTATTGTGAAGATAAAAATCTTTGTAAATATCTATGTTAAAATCAATTAGAGAAATGATATTATCGATTTCTTTGTCATACAAATCACTATTAAAAATTAATTCCTCATCAGACGAGAGACCAGCAAGATTATGTATATCTTGTGCCAGTTCATCCAGCCATTTACCACTAAAATATGATTTCATTGAGTTAATAAGGTAATAAGCATGCACATAAAGTCTATTATCTATCAACTCCTCGAGGAAAAACATCAAGCGACGTAAACGGTAATTTTTTACAATCTCTACAATTATAAAAATCATTGAGAAGATCAAAACTATTATGGATAGAACAATCAGGGGAGAGAAAAATTTGATAAACAAAACAGCAGCTAAAACTAAAATCAATACAACAAGAATCTGGTAAAAAATAATCCTTCTGTAAAAAATTCTCTGAACACGCTCTAAACTAGTGTTTAATGATATATCAGCTGCTATATATTCCATGGAATATAGATATAATTTTTACATATAATTTACGAAATTAATTCGATTCTTTCTCTCCTTTTCTAAAAAAATATACCACACCATACTCACTACTCTTTTCTCTCTTGGCTTGTGGAGGGAGACTGTCAAAACTTTTTTCAACAGCATTCCACAGATTTTGTATAAGCTGGTCCACTTTGGGTCTAAGACGAGCTACATTTTTCAGATTTGCCTGCGTTACTTCCTGTAATTTTTTATAATAGCGATAACTCTCCTCAAAACGGTCAAAATAAATTTTCACAATCGAAACCTTGGGATTGCTGATAGGATTAAGTCCATGGGCCAAACGCTTTTGCTCACCTTCTATCACTCGTTTACCCCACAGGAGAATATCTTTCTCAGTCTGTATCTTGGGTAAGGTCTGGCTGTCAGGGTCCAAACCAAAAAACTCTCTTTCCTGTGCTTTTAGCTCTCCACGCTGAATAGCCATATTAAACACCTGTAGAAAATGTGATATATAAAGCCTGGCCAGATGCATATCTTCCTTCATCTCCTTGCCTGCTTCGACTTGACGCTTGAATGACATTGTATACAGATCCACAGCTTGCTCAAACTCTGGTAAAAGCATCTTTAATTTATATTGCAAGTCAAAGGGCACTACCGACAAACCTACTTCACTGTCCATCTCTGCCCTCTCAAGGGCCAGTCGCATAGACCGTATACGTGCCTTGTCTGTATTTGGTAAACGTCTATAAGGCATTTGCTTTTCAAATTGTTAATTTTACTTTGCAAATCTCATACCATAATGTATAGTCTTATTTTTTTGTCCAAAATTTCTGTTCAAATCATTATTTTTCATAAATTTGAAAAAACTAAACTTCTCTGATAAAGTGGCTCAGCGTTTTGATATCCGGAAAATACCTATCAGATACATTGTCCTGTTCGCTATTAGTACAGCTTCCATTATTTTCTTAATAATTGCCTCACAGTTCATTGTAAATTTTTATAATACTAAAAAGATTCTCGAGATATATAACACTGCTTTTAATATTAAAACAGAAATTAGTTTTCTGCAGAATAATGTGCATACTATTTTCTCTGATCCTTATAAATACATTGATGAAAAAGAATTTTCTAAACTTTTTAAATCAATTGAAAAAATAAATCATTATCTCTCCACAATATCCAAAAACCCTTTAGCGCAGAAAAATATTTATTATCACAAGATTATAGAACAGACTAACGAGTACAAAATAAACTTACAAAAATGCCAGACGCTTAATTATAAACTCTTTAATCCAACTGAAAGTAAACTTGCCGCCATTGACAACCTTATTTATCAGCTCAAAACTAATAATGCTTACCTGCGCTCCCCATTTAGTCATTATACAGCCGAGCTCATAAACATTATTAATCATCTAAAAGAGCATGACCTACCAAATGAAATCATTAGCCAAAAACTCAATGACTTAGAAAAAAATCTATCAAAACTCAATGTTAGAGCTTCACAGCTAACCACAAAAAACAATATGCTCATTATTGTCGATAAACTTAAATCTGCTGTAGCTGATTATCTTTTCTTACTTGACCAATACGGCAAGCCTTTATCCAGTGGTATACTCAAAAAACTTAATACCGACATACTCATTAGCTCAACATCCCAATTCCTGGACAACATTAACAACAGTATCATTAAACGCCGTTTTTACTTCAGATCTATAACTTTTACTATCCTTACAATTATCTTCGCCTTGATAATCATCTCATTAGGCACAAACCTGTACTTTATACTAACGCGTAACCTCAATAAAATTACTTCCTCACTTATAGAGCTCGAACTTGGAAACCTCGAACGCAAAGAGCTAATAAAAACAACAAAAGAATTAGGCTTCATCACTCTGACAATCAATAGAATAGCTTCCAACTT
>JALVRO010000161.1 GCA_027031265.1 Bacteroidales bacterium
AATTTTGGCAAAGAAGGAGCATTGCTAGCTGGTTTTAGCCTGGCAAAAGGCGACTATATAATTACCATGGACGATGACCTGCAGCATAGCCCTTATGATATACCCAGAATGATAGAACAAAAGGAGCATGACGTGGTAATAGTAGCTTTTAAGAAAAAACGGCACACTTTTATGCAGCGTCTCACTAGCGAGATGCGCTCATGGATCGAAATAAAATACATGCATCGTCCCCGTCACATCAGGATGACACCGTTTAAGATGATACGCCGCAGTGTTGTTGAACAAATACTTTCCATTCGCTCTGCTTATCCATTTATCACAGGCTATCTTTACTATATTACACAAGATCTGGTAAATGTATGGGGCACCCACTATCCCCGCAAATATGACAAATCTAACTTTAACATGCGCCGTCGTTGGCAGGTCTTCCTTAACCTGCTGATTAATAACACACCATTTCTGCTCAAGGCAATGATAAATATAGGTTTCTGGATAACAATTCTGAGTTTTATTACTGGTACAGTGTTTATAATCAGGCGTATAATGGGTCTGGTTACTTTGCCCGGCTGGACATCAATAATTGTGCTCCTGACATTCCTCTCTGGAGTGATAATTCTTTTCCTGGGTATAATCGGTGAATACTTGATACGTATACTAAATAATGTCGAGAATAAACCTGCTTTTGTGATTAAACAAAAAATTTAACCCATGCGTATACCTTTTAATAAACCATTTCTCACAGGAAAAGAGGCACACTATATATACGAAGCAGTATACAAGGAGAACAAAATCTCAGGAAATGGCAAATTTACGAAGCTTGTACACCAGTTCTTTGAGCAAAACTATGGCTTCCGAAAAACCCTGATGACCACAAGCTGCACAGACGCATTGGAGATGTCCGCCCTACTCCTGGACATAAAGCCTGGAGATGAAGTGATAGTACCTAGCTTCACATTTGTTTCCACTGCTAATGCTTTTATTTTGCGTGGCGCTTATATTCGTTTTGCTGATAGCCGGGACGACCAGCCCAATATAGATGAAAACTCCATAGAAGAGCTAATAAACGAAAAGACAAAAGCTATTGTACCTGTTCATTATGCAGGCGTAGCAGTAGATATGGACAAAATCTTAGATATAGCACGTCGTTATAATCTCTACGTAGTAGAAGACGCCGCCCAGGCAATAGACTCTTTTTACAAAGGTCGTCCCCTTGGCAGTATTGGTGATTTAGGGGCTTTCTCATTCCACGAAACAAAGAATATCATCTCTGGCGAGGGAGGCCTGCTGGCAGTCAATAACCAGGACTTTGTACGAAGGGCAGAAATAATATGGGAAAAAGGAACAAACCGTGCTGCTTTTTTCCGTGGCGAAGTGGATAAATATGGCTGGGTAGATATAGGCTCATCTTATCTGCCATCTGAATTGGTAGCAGCTTTTCTTTACGCGCAGCTTGAGCATCTGAAAGACATTCAAAGTAAACGCAAAGCCCTGTGGCATAGATATTACGAGAGAATCAAGGAACTAGAAAATAAGGGATTTATCAAGCTACCAG
>JALVRO010000162.1 GCA_027031265.1 Bacteroidales bacterium
GTAGTATTGTTAATGGTTCCTGTTTGAGCTAAACCATGACGTTTTTGAAAATGTTTAACTGATTTTTTAAGACAATTATCATATTTTGAAGTGATATTTGAGCAGAGGTAGTCTCCTTCACTTTGAAGTCTCTGTGCTAATTGCTTTACAATTTTTCCTGAACGTCCATAACGTAGTTGAGATGAATTTGGAATTTTTTTCCATCCCCCACGTTCTTGAACTCTTCTTAATCTTGAAAGCTCTTTATATAATTTTTTGTAGTTAAAACTACTTGGAGTTGTAATTCCTACAACATAAGAGATTTTATAGCGAAGAAGCATATCTGCAATATCATATTTTGGATTATTGGTAACCCAGTTTGCTGCGATGTGATTTCTTCTTAAAGAAGAGAGTTTCCGTTGAAAAGACCACCAGTTAATAGCTCCATAAAGATGATGTTTCATAAATCTATAGTAAAGGCTTGTCAGCTTTAAATCTAAGTCAAGTTCATGGTCAAGTGTACGTTTTCTTGTTGAGGCTATCTCTTTTTTTAGCGTTCTATAGTTTTTTCGGATTGAGCCTGAATTTTCTAATGTATCATCATTTTTTATATTATTAAAAAGGTCATATATTGCTGATTTTTTAAGTCCCTTATAGTTAAACCATATGGGACGATACTCATGACGTTGATAGACATCTTGAATAAACTCTTTGTTAGATATGTGAGCAAATGTTTGAGCCTCATTGGTAATAATTTTAGACATTAGTGCCTTAACACTTTTTTCATCATAGATTATTTGTGTAAAAGTGACACTATTATCATAGTTTTTATGGTTGACAGTTGCTTTTTGAAAGTTGTTATTAATCTCATTTAACTCTTCAGTGGAAGAGAGAGTAACCGCTTCAAGAACAACTGCTAGAGCAGTAGTTAAAAGAATAAATAAAATATTTTTGAATAAACGCACAGGAACCTTTTTAATCTCTGGGTGAGTTAATAAATTGAACTATGAGTATATCAAAAAAAAAAGGAATAAAAAAGAGTAAAAGCATAAATAACCTTAAATAATAATAAAAAATGTTAAATTTAATTCGATGCATAGTGAAAATTATTATTTACTACGCGTCTTCCCCATAAAAAACGTTTCATATAAAATGGTTTTTCATAAAAATTATAGATAACTACTTTTTTTCCTGCAGAACTTGCATGAATAAAGTTACCAGACCCTAAATAGATACCTACATGACTGACTCTTCCTGTCCGTTTTTTGTGTGTGTCAAAAAACATCATATCTCCAGGTTGAAGTTCCTTAAATGATACAAATTTTCCCACTCGTGCTTGGTCTCTTGAAACTCTTGGTATATTAATCCCTACATCTCGATAGACCCATTGAGTAAAGCCAGAGCAGTCAAACTTGTCAGGACCAGTAGCACCCCAAACATAGGGTGTTCCTAAAAAGCTTTTTGCACGATATTCTATCTTTTTTATCACTTGATAAGGATTTGGTCTTGAAAGTATATGCATACTTGGTATATTTTGTCGATATGATATATACTCTATATCTTGAAC
>JALVRO010000163.1 GCA_027031265.1 Bacteroidales bacterium
TGGAATATTAGCCAAAAATGATTACCTTTATGTCAGACAATAATAAAAAAATATCACCACAAACTCGCCCCCGTATACACACAAAATTTAATACTACCTGTCAGATTTCTAATCATAACAAATACTGGTAGCTAACTTCAAAATGAGACATAAAAAACGGCAGGGGCTATGCCCCTGCCGTACAAACTAAAGTTACATAACCCTTACTGCTTGATAAAACGGGCAATACCAACCTTGCTTTTACGTGTAGAGCGAAGGATATAAGTACCTGATGGTAGATCCTTTACATTGAGTTTTACATGCTTTGTACCATAAGCATAAATAGTCTTTACCGTCTGTCCACTGAGATTAATGATCTCAATCTTCAGTTGATCTGACGTCTCAGGTAACACAACATTAAGCTCTTCACGTACTGGATTTGGATAAACAGTCAGCTTCTCAAAATTATAAACATCATTAACAGATGCTGCTTGCTGACCTGGGGTTAATGTAACTGATAGAGGCTCAACCTCTGTCGAGCTTATCACATGGACCTTCATGGTCACAGATGCACCAGAAGCCATGTTCTGCAGAGTCACATTATACACTCCAGTGTCTGCATAGTAATGAGTAACAATAGAATCAGAAGTTACTATTGAGGATTTCTCTGCATCACCAAAGTCCCAGCCCCATTTATCGCCTTTTTTCTTGGATATATTACGGTATTTAACACCATAACCTTTCCCTGCCTTGTGAAATATTGTGTCCGGGAAGAAGAACAAAGGTTCCAGACCTTGCTGTATCTTGACCACAACATCACGGACATCAGAACATCCCTTACTAGTTATTATCTTCATCGTTACATTATATAATCCTGATGTATCAAAGACATGAGTCGGACTCGGAGCATAATCAATATTGCCATCACCAAAGTCCCAATAATAATAGTCTATCTGTGCTGAATCTCCTGGATAAGATATGTCCTCAAAATGAACTTTCTTGAAATTACTTGAATCAAGAACAACATAGAAAACAGCAGCACAGGAGTCAGGATACCATACATCGTGACCAACCCATACAGGGTCTGACCATCGTGCAACACATGTGTTATTAGAAGTATCCTGGAATGTTACAGTATAAGTGACATTATATAAGCCTTTTGATGTATACTGATGTGTCACTGGATTATCCAGGGTATCAGGCGGTACAAGAGTGAGTGTCGATCCATCACCAAAATCCCACTTAGCCTCATAAGCAAGATAACCTGGCCTTGCTTGAATAAATGGGATAAAACTAAAGATATTTTGTGCCAGATCAGTCCTGGAAACCATAAAGTCTGCATAACATTTGTCATTAAATTCTGCAAATGGATCCTGAACACATACTTTGAGTAATGGTGATTTAACCTCCTCTCCATCTTTTGTAATAACCTTCACCCCCACCTTAAAGCAAGTATCCATTGATGGGAAAGTGTAAGTAACCCTGGGTACATAAGTTGCAATAGTATCAAATGCTAATCTCCACACATAAACTCTAATCAGTGAATCTGGAATATTCTTTACATGTGCATAGAAATTAAATGTGTTAAAGTTTTGCCAATCCGGTTCATAACCCACATCCAACCTTGGCGAAATCTCTTTAATCCTTGGAGGACAAGCTATCTGATAATCCTTACGAATAAAATATTTTGAGAAATCAAATGAATCTCTCACTTCATAAACATTGCCGCAGTCATCTTGCACACGTTCATAAATACTCACTTCTTTCTCTGGCATTGGCAAGGAAACAGAATAAAAGCCTTTAGCATCTGATATGGTATACAAAATAACACTATCTCTTTCGACAGAGTCAATTAAAGAAACCATAACAACCTGGTTCCTGACCGCTTTCCCAAGAGTATCTGTAATAAAACCAATAAAATTAACAACCGTATCTGGCACCTGGCCAGCACACTGCATTGTATAATTTCTTACATAACGATATTGATCCGTACTAAATGGAATTGTATCATACAAAACATTACCGCAACCATCCATTACTTTAACCAGGATCAAACTATCCATTGCCGCACCTGCCTTGATAAGATAATGACCTCTCAAGTTTGTAACAGTTACTATGCGCGCCATCGAATCACTGAGCAAGCTACCCCTTATCTTTACACCTGCTAATGGCTTACCCTGGCCATTCTTAACAAACCCCTCCCATCTGTACATATCCTTCTTCGAACACTTAACTGTAAAATCTATATGCTTATACTCTAAATGTGGATAATCAAATGTTACACCTTGTGCATAATTATTATAACACTTATCCTGCACAAAGACAACATAATTAAGTGGATGCATTGAAGGTGCTGGAAAAACAATCTTATAATAACCATAATCATTAGTAATACTCGAATTTTCATCATCGCCCACAACTTCTGGCTTGTAAGGATGATTACCCTGCTCTACCTCCATGATATGTACTGTGAGACCTGGCGCTGGATGTCCCCTCCTATCCTTAATAATACCCGATATCTGAATTATTGGAGGCCTGCCTTTACATTTCACATTATTAAAATCTAAAGACAAATAATTATTATTCGCAAAATGCAGTAATGTATCCTTTTTATAAACATTACCACAAGTATCAATTAGTTCAATAAAAATACTATCAGAAGGTACAGTAGCAGGTATTAATGTTAAATCAAATCCACCATATTTATCTGTAATGGAAACTGCCTTTTTACCAGGTATACTCTTAGTCCATGCTTTTGCTCTTACACCAGGAACTCCACTACCATTTTTATCATAAGCCATTCCATTAATATGCAACAACTTCACTGGCTCTCCCACACTAAGACTCAAAGTCGAAGTGTAAATATAATCAGAGCCATCAAAAGTTATGGTATCTGTTGCCTGTGAAGTAGAACCAGTAGTATCTACCTGGTCAATCCACAGATTAATTTTCGTATTCGCAGCTGGGACAGGTACCTCTAAAACAAAATGACCACTATCACTAACAACTCCCATATATTTGGTTGTATCAGAACCTCTTTTAGCCCATACAACTACATCCTGCAAATACCTTCCTCTTTGATCAATAACATTCCCATTAATTATAAGCCTTGGTTGTATACCACACCGGACATGTATAGTCACATTAGTTGTATCAGGATAATGAAAAGTTACATGTGAATATTTATAATGTCCACATCTATCTAAAACCCTCAAGGTTAACAGAGAATCTGACAACGAAGGCATAGTAATATCAAAATGAAATCTTCCCATACCATCTGTCATATCTGCTTGCAAATCATGATATGCAAATGTCGATACCTGTACATGGGGAACTGGCAAGCCTATTGAATCTACAACCTGACCCTCCACAGTAGCTATAATATCTGGCTTACAATTAATAACCAACTCAGGCATTGTTACAGAATTAGTCTGAGGAGTAACAGCTTTCTTGACTGAGAAGAAATTATTACATCCCTGGAACTGGGCTACCAAAGTATCACGGTTAGGAGGATTTGGAATAACAGCTCTATAAGAGCCATTCACCACTCCTACAGTGATTCTAAAAGTACTACTGTAATAATACAGATCCACATGGCCCCCTGTGACTGGATTACCTGCTGAGTCCTTGACTATACCAGTTACAGTTATCTGCTGCTGCGAAAAAGCTAGAGACACAGAGGCTATAAAAAACATTAATAAAAATAACACTCGTTTCATAGTACTTTGGTTTTAAATTTGCTTCGATTTTTATGATTTATGTAATTTCTTTTTTTTTCTTTTTTTTTTCAAGTGCACTTACATTTATTTTGTATTTTTATTGACGAACTAAAAATATTGATTAGGATATGCGTTTGAAAACTTTTTTTATAATAACAATTAGCTTTTTATGCTTCAACTACCTAAAAGCCACACCATTAGATAGCCTATCCAGTGATAGCATTTTACAAATAGCTAAATCAGCACCAGATACAGTTAAAATAAACGCTTATTTAATCATTGCCGAAAGAACCTATAACCTGGATAGTAGCCTGCTTTTCTACAACAAAGCCCTCAAGATCGCCCAAAAAATTAATGCCGATACCACAGTATTTTATATATATTCAACCTTATTGCAGTTCTCAGAAGACGAGAAACAGGCAAGACAATACCTCGCCAAACAGCTAAAAATCGCTCACAAACTTAAAGCAGATACTCTCATAGGCCTGGCATATCTTAATATAGCAGACTGGTACCAGAACAATGGCTTTAATATAGAAGCAATTGAATTTTATAAAAAAGCAGCTCTTCATCTTATTGATAAAAAGAATCACCTCGAGAACATTTATAACATGCTTGGCCTTATTAACAAAAAAATTGGAAACCTTGACACAGCGCTCGTTTACTATCAAAAAGCTCTAAACATTAATGAGAAATATATCCATGATCCTATCCTTTCGATCGTTTTGATGAATAACATTGCACTTGTACATAAACAACAGGGTAATTACGAAACTTCACTCGAATATTTTTACAAAATCATAAAAAACACTTCCAATATTGAAGACGAACATGTTAGAGTTGAATTCCAGGCACGCACATATCTTAATATTGCCCTGACTCTCAATCTGATGGGCCGTCACGAAGAAGCACTAACAAATGTCCTCACAGCCAAAGAACTTTTCCAGAAAATTCACAGTCCAAACATTGTGTATGCTTTTCGGAATATTGCACAAACATACATTGATCTGGAAAAATATGACCTGGCTATTGCCAATCTCGACACAGCACTGGAAATGTCAAAAGGTAATCCCCGCCTTATGGGCAATATCTATTACCTTATGGCTAAAGCAGAATTAGAAAAAGGCAAAAAACTGAATAATTACACAGCTTATCAAGAAGCCATACGTCTAGGACACAAAGCACTGGAATACCTCACAACTACAAAATCAATATACCTTCAGAACAAAGTTTACGCTATCCTATACCAGGCTTACGCTGCAATAGGCAATTATCGCCTGGCTTTTGAAAACGCTCTCAATTATATCAAAACCAACGAAATACTTTTCAACCAGGAAAAAACCAAGGCTATACAGGAAATGGAGGCCAAATACCAGGCCGAAAAGAAACAGCAAGAAATAGAAAAGCAGAAACTTATCATCGAAAAACAGAACATTGAAGTCAAACGCCAGCGCATGCAGCGTAATGCTCTTATTGCTATTGTTCTGCTTATGGCTCTTCTGGCTTATGTTGCCTTCCGCAGCTACCAGCAGAAGAAGCGTGACAACATGATTATCCAGCAAAAAAATAAAGAACTGGAGCAGGCATACGAAGAAATCCGTGTACAGAGAGATCAGCTACAGGTACAAAAAGATAAAATCCAATACTTGCTCACCCAACTGCAGGATAGCATCCACTATGCCGAACGTATCCAGTCTGCGGCTATGCCTACAAGAGAAGTGCTGGCTCAATGGTTTGACGAATACTTTATTTTCTTCCGTCCAAGGGATATTGTCTCCGGTGACTTCTACTGGGCCAAGCTCATACAGGAACGTTACCTGGCTTTCACCGTGGCAGACTGTACAGGTCATGGTGTACCAGGGGCTTTTGTGAGTATGTTAGGCATATCTCTCTTGAATGAAATTACCCAACGACGCGACATTAAAACCGCTGCACAGGTTCTCGAAGAAATGAGAAAATCCATAAAAGAGTCCCTGAAACAAACACAAGATTTTGGTGACAGCAAAGACGGTATGGATATAGCTTTTTGCGTTTATGACAAAGAGACTCATATACTACAATTCGCAGGTGCAAACAACCCCCTTTATTTCATCCGTAATGGTGAACTTACTGTTTATCCAGCTGTCAAAAACCCTGTGGCAATATATATACGTGAGAAAAAATTCGAGACACACGAAATTAAGATAGAACCAGGTGACACTGTTTACCTTTCCTCTGATGGATTCTACGATCAGCCCGGTGGACCCGAGGGGAAAAAATACTTACGTAAAAGATTCAAAGAGCTGCTATTGCATATATGGCAGCGTCCTATGCAAGAGCAAGAAAAACTTATCGAACAAGAATTCGACACATGGAAAAATGACCACAAGCAGCTTGATGATGTTTGTGTGATGGGAGTCAGATTTTTAAATTGATATTTTTATTTATTTTTGTTACCTTATTAGTAATCTGAAAATCTGAACAAATGGCTTTATTCAAACTTCCATCACATTATGTGTTCGATTATAAACCTGTGTATTATGACCAGCGCAAGGAGAGACGAGAGGCTGTGCGCCAGCAGGTGCGTAAAGAGCTTGGAAAGGAGACAGACCCCAATGCTTACCGCTATACTATACGTTTTCGCAGTCAGGCATACTATCACAAACGTATCAAAAAAGGTCAGAATGTTAGACTCCTGGTAATATTAGTTTTACTTTTTGCCATAACTTATTTAATTTTGTATTCCGACTTGCTACAGTCATTTATCGAAAAAATACTTAAATAACAAATGCCTGACGTCATAAAAATTCTGCCCGAGACCCTTGTTAACAAAATAGCTGCTGGTGAAGTTGTACAGAGACCCGCATCAGTTATAAAAGAATTAGTCGAAAACTCCATTGATGCAAAGGCCAAAAGCATTACAATAAATCTCCAGGATGCTGGTAAAACCCTTATCCAGGTCATAGACGACGGAGTGGGCATGAGCCCTACTGATGCCCGCCTGGCTTTCGAAAGACATGCCACATCCAAGATTGCCAGGACCGAAGACTTGTTTCGTATCACAACAAAAGGTTTCCGCGGTGAGGCCCTGGCTTCTATTGCCGCTGTATCACAGGTAGAGCTAAAAACACGCCGTCAACAGGACCAGATCGGTACACGTGTGGTAATAGAAGGGGGTAAATTCATTTTACAAGAACCTGTAGCTTGTCCCAGTGGTGCCAATTTTTTAGTCAAAAATTTATTTTTTAATGTGCCTGCCCGTAGAAAATTCCTCAAGTCTGACCACACCGAGCTAAAACATATTCTCACAGAATTTTACCGTGTAGCAATACCACATCCAGACATTAAATTCTCTATTTTTCACAACAAAACAGCTATTTACAAATTACCTGTCTCATCCCTCAAGGAGCGCATTGTAAACCTTTTTGACAAGTCATTCAACAAGTACTTAATTCCACTGGAGACAGACGCCGGTTTTGTCAAAATCTATGGTTACATTGGCACACCCGAATCAGCCCGTAAAAGATATGCAGAACAATATCTGTTTGTCAATAACCGCTATTTCCGTAGCTCATACCTGCACAGAGCCATTATGAAAGCTTATGAAAAAGTACTTTCTCCGGAGTTTAAGCCTTTGTATTTCATCTTTTTCGAAATAGACCCCTCAAGGATCGATGTAAACATTCATCCAACTAAGATTGAAGTCAATTTTCAGGATGCTGATTCCATTTACCAGATCCTTATAGCTGCTATCAAACGCTCTTTAGCACAATATGGTGTTATTCCAATGATTGATTTTGAGACTGAAGCCTTTATACAACACAAAACTGTCAACACAGACCTGGATGATATAAATCCTTTTGAACTGGAACAAGACCTTGGGGACTATAACCCATTCGAAGAAACCGAACCTGAGACTTCCTCGCACTCCAATAAAAACCCTGGAAAGCAAAACTACAACAAACCACAAGTACCCGAAAACTGGGAAATCTTATTCGAAGAAAACGATAAAAACCATATACCTGATATTCATATCTCTGAACCAGAGCAAACGATACAACAACCTCTCTCTTCGGGTAAATTTCTCAACTTCAAGGCCAAATATATTATAACTCCTCTCAAGAGCGGCCTGGCTATTATAAATATCCGTCGAGCTTATGAAACAATTTTCTACGAGGAGATACTCTCCCAACTATCCCATTCACAGATAAGTTCCCAGCAAACCCTTTATCCTCTCCAGCTATCATTCAATCACCGGCAGCTACAAAATTTCTTCTCTCTCAAGGAACAATTCGAAGCTATAGGCTACCGTTTTGAGAGAATATCTGAAACATCTTTCAACATCGTAGCTATACCTGGATTCATGGATGCCAAGCTGGCACAGGATATTTTGATGGATATTATTAACGACCCAGACACCGAGTCCATTGATCTGTATCAGCTCACACTAGAAAACCTCTCTGCTTTGCTTGCCCATTCTAAGGCTCGTTTACAGAACACTCGAATCAATGAAAGTGAAATGGAAGCTCTTGTCAATAGATTGTTCGCTTCCCTATCACCAAATATTTCACCCTTTGGTAAGAAAAATTTTTATATCTTGAAACTCGAAGAAATTGACAAATTCTTTAAGTAATGCCAAGCAATCTAACCACTATTGTCTTTGACTTTGATGGTACTATTGCCGACTCCCTTTACAAAGGTATCGAAATTACTAACAAAATAGCCAGACAACTTAATGTCAGGGAAATTAAACCCGAGGATATTGAGCCCTTACGTAATATGACACAAAATGAAATTCTACGGTTTTTCAAAGTACCAATCTATAAAATCCCTTTCATCGTAACACGTTACCACAAAGAATTTAACGAAATAATTGACACACTCTCTCCTTTTGACCGAATACCAGATGTTCTCCAGACTCTTTCTCAAAAATATAAACTCGGAATACTGAGCTCCAACAGCGAGGAGAATATCATCAAATTTCTTGTTAATAACAAACTTGATAAACTCTTTGACTTTATTCATTCCCAACCCCAAATTTTTGGCAAAAGTTCCAGCCTGAAAAAAATAATGCGCCTTTATAATATAAAGCCAGAACAAATGATTTATGTTGGTGATGAAGTACGTGATATACAGGCAGCACATCAAGCACAAATACCAATAATCTCAGTAACCTGGGGAGCTAATTCCAGAAAATTACTGTCAGGATACAAACCTGATTATTTGATTGACAAACCAGAGGAGATAACATCTATCCTTTTCTAACAGCACGAAACACCAGCATTATACTCCCGGCCACAGAAGGGAGAACTACATTTATAAACCACACCGTCACAGTAGCCCACAATACTGCCGAAGCATTAGCACCCACCGGACTCAAAGCATATATAACTGTACCACTACGCAATCCCAGCTCCACAAAAGCATTCAAAGGTAACAAATAAGACACAAGATAACCTACAGCTATGGCAGCATAAAGAATTATCCCCTCTCCACACACTCCAAAAAATCTTAACAAAAGCACATATTGCGTAGAAAAAACCACATAACGTAAAAAGCTTAGCATCAAGACAATAACAAACAATCCCCAATCAATTTGCTCAAGCCCACTCCATATCTGCTTCCTTTTCAAAACAATATAACTCGCCACAGCAAGCAAAATAAGAATTATTATAACACCAAGCCAGACTTTACTGCTACCATTACCCAGAATTACCAGTCCTATACCACCAGCTACCATTGTTATCATCTGTTGCGCAATACCCGGCAGAGAACTCAAAACAAATCCACGGCCTGGCCTGGAAAAATCTCTTGATCGTCCATACCATTCGCCTATACGGGAGGGCGTCACTATACCATACGGCAGACTACTCACAATATAAAACAAAGCCCAGACAAAACTTAACCTCTTTTCTGAGGATACACTGATTCTCCATTTCTGCGCTTCAAATCCCAGATTTACCGTAACCAATGCCACGGCAACAAGCAAAAAACTGAAATCTCCTGTTTGTGGCAAAACTCCAAGGCCAGTGCTCCTCAATCCGAAAGCATGCCACAGATAACCAACTGCTCCCAGGGCTACTATCAGATTCATCAATGTTAAAAAACTTTTATTCCTGATAATCTTGCCTCTCATGTATTAACTTTGCTTGCCCGTTAAAAATCAAATAAAAATGAAGCCAATAGACGAAATTAAAACTTTATATCAAGACGGCCAACTCCTCCCCATATACGAAGAATTCTACACACTTCAGGGCGAGGGTTTTAACGTTGGCAAAGCAGCATATTTTATTCGCATTTCAGGCTGTAGCATAGGTTGTCCCTGGTGTGACAGCAAAGGAGCCTGGCGCCCATGGCCTCAACAGCTCAAAGACATTAAACAAATAATCCAGCGTGCAAGCCAGGCCCCTGCCCATGCATTATTAGTCACTGGCGGCGAACCATTTAACTATAACCTCGAACCTCTGACATTTCTTGCACACCACAAAGGTCTGCAAACATTTGTTGAAACCACTGGAACAGAACCTATTAGCGGCCATTGGGATTGGATCTGTGTATCACCCAAGCCTTATCGTCCTGCTCGCCACGAAAACCTGGCCCTGGCCAATGAACTCAAAATCATTATTTACCAGGACACAGACTTTGAACTGGCTGAATATTATGCCAGTAAGGTAAACAAAGACACACTCCTATTTCTCCAAGCAGAATGGAGCCGCAAAGAAGTCATGTATCCTAAAATCGTTGATTTTATCAGACAAAATCCTCAATGGAGGCTATCGGTCCAAGTCCATAAGTATGTGGGTATCCCATAATTTTTTTATTTAAACAATTATAAATTTTATCTTTGACTTGAAAATCCCAAATAGACAAAATCCAAGCAATGAAAGCTACAATAATTTCTCCAGAAAAGACACTCTTTGACGGCGATATTCATCTTATCCAGGTTCCTGGAACAAAAGGATCTTTCGAGGTTCTGGAAAATCATGCCCCTATTATTTCCACCCTGGAAAAAGGACAAATTCGTGTCATAACAAAAGAAGGGGAAGAGCTATATTTTGATATAGAAAGTGGCTTTATCGAGGTTAAAGATAATATTGTTAACGTGCTGATTATGTAAAACAATCCATGATGAAGCCTTGGGATAAAGAATTACTGGACACTTTTTTTGAAGTTTATGGTGAATTACAAGAATTATTACAAGAACCTCTGGAGCACATCCTTTCGGATACAGTAAAACGTCGGGCCCTGGAACGCATCCTGGGGATAATAACCATTATTGTCAAACGACTACATAAAGCCCACACAGACTGGCAAATACCACACCTTGCATTGTTGATAAAACTCAAAAATAAAGCCATCTGGGACTTCGAACCCCTGCGTCCCTCTTATCTACAGCATATCCTTACCAATGTCTTGCCTGCAGTGAATAAATTTTTCACAGAAAAAAACAATAATCTCTAGACCAATGAAAACTAAAATCTTACTTTTCTCACTCCTTTTTCTTGCCATGACAGCCAGTGCACAGGTCAGATTCGAAGACTATTTTACAGGTCAAACACTGCGTATTGACTACACCCTCACGGTTCGCGCAGACACCATATTTGCTTCTCCTGAGCAATTACGCCAGGAAGGTCCATGGGCTGGCACAAAAAAACATCTCATCGATCCTTTTGACTATGGCAATTACCGTATTGCAGTCTACGACTCAGCTACAAACAAACTCATCTACACAAATGGCTACTCATCCCTATCCAATGAGTACCAGTCTACACCTATGGCCCAGCACAATTTCAAAACTTTCTACGAGTCAGTCAATGTTCCGTTCCCAAAAAAGACAATAAAATTTGTACTATATGAACGGGACAAACACATGAACTTATATCCATTGCTTGAGCGTTATATAAACCCTAATGACATCTTCATCTCACACGAAAAATACACATACAAGGCAAAAGACCTGATAATCAATGGGCCAATTAATAAAAAAGTTGACCTGGTCATCATTGGAGACGGATACACAGCACAGCAACATAAAGAGTTTGAGAAGGATGCCCGACATTTTATGGATGTACTTTTCAGCTATGAGCCATTCAAGAGTTTGAAAGATATATTTAATGTGCGAATTGTCTTTGTACCATCAGAGCAGACTGGAACAGATATCCCGGGCCAAAATATATGGCGTAATACCGTGCTCAACTCACACTTTTATACCTTTGGCGTGGAGCGTTACCTGACCACAGAAGATTATAAAAAAGTTAAAGACATTGTATCTGTCGTGCCTTATGACCAGATCATAGTGCTGGTTAATACATCCAAATACGGTGGGGGCGGTTTTTATAATTACATCAACCTCACTGCAGCAAAGAACTTTATGGCAGATAAAGTCTTTGTACATGAGTTTGGACATGCATTTGGAGGGCTGGCTGACGAATATTGGACCTCTGACGTTACTGTAAAGGATTTTTATGATTTGACCAAAGAGCCATGGGAGCCCAATATCACCACACTGGTAAACTTCGACAGCAAATGGAAAGATATGGTAGCTGATACTATACCAATCCCCACTCCGTCGACCCCAGAATATCAGAATGTTGTGGGAGCTTTCGAAGGTGGTGGTTATGTAACACACGGTATTTACCGGCCAATGCAAAATTGTCTCATGCGCGCTCTTTCTTATCCTTTCTGCAAAGTGTGCCAGAGGTCTATCACTGAAATCATTAAATATTACAGTGAATAAAAAACTTTTTTTCGTATTTTTACGTTAATATAAAAATCATGTAAACAGTAAATCTTAGACCAATGAAAAAATTACTAATAGTATTGTTATTTCTGGCAACAATAGCAATTGGAGCCTCATCTTGTTTCTTGAGCAAGAGCAAACCTTGCCCTGCATATTACAGCTCCACACAGACAACACAAACAACAAATATTCAGCCTGACGTAGCTCATTAAACAGAATTGGTATACTTTCTGTGGGGACAAAATATGGTCATGTTGACCATATTTTGTCCTTTTTTTATATTGTCAAAAATGCAAGACTGACACGATGATAAAAAAGACTTTTCTTATACTAGCCTCTTTGCTATGGATATCTATAGCCTGGAGCCAGCCACTGAATTTCCAACGTTCATTTTTGGATTTCTTCTCCATAGGTGCACGCGTCAGCACTAATGGATGGGGGCTGAGTTTTCGTAAAGGCTTTTCCGTAAATCGTTATACCAGACGTTATTATGCGATTGAAATCACATCAATAAAGGATCCCCGCAGCATAAAATTCTCAAATCCTTATTACATTACTCCAGAAAACATCTTCTATGGTAAGGTCAATGATTTCTTTGACCTACGTGTTAGCTATGGCCGACAGAATATATTGGTAGAAAAAAAGGACAGGCGTAGCCTTGAGATACGGATTATTAGTTCCTTCGGCCCAGCATTGGGTTTTGCAAAACCAGTATATTACAATGCCATTGACAAGACAGGCTCATATACCTATGAAACTAAATTCACAGAAGACCTGCTTCTTCAGCAAATCCTAAATATGGCTCCCTTTTACAAAGGTCTTGATGAAATTAAACCAAACTTTGGTGGCTATGGAAAGATTGGCATAAGTTTTGAACATGCTAAGACTGAACACGGCCTGAGTTCGCTGGAGGTAGGTGCTACATTTACTGCTTATTTACTGCCTGTACAATTGATTTATGGCCATAGACAAAACTTTTTTGTCAACCTGTATATAGAATATCGCCTCGGAAAATTCTACCCATCCAGGGTCAGGCATAAGGAGAAAACTCAGCCAAACGAACATTAAAAACGAAAGGATCATGCTTTTAGTAATTTCACCTGCAAAAAAACTTGATACACAGTCCAGTCCTGTTACCAAAAAATACACGCAGCCAGAGCTTTTAGAACACTCTAAGATACTAGTCGATATACTCAAAAAAAAGACAATAGAAGATCTGATAAAACTACTGAATATCAGCTATGGATTAGCAGAGCTTAACCTGGAACGTTACCAGCAATGGAACCCTCCTTTTACTCTGGATAATGCCAAGCAAGCTGTGCTGATCTTTAATGGTGATGTGTACGATGGCCTTGAAGCCAATAATTTCACAGAAGATGATTTTGATTTTGCACAGAAACATTTACGTATACTCTCAGGGCTTTATGGCTTGCTCCGTCCCCTGGACCTGATCCAGCCATACCGCTTACCTATGGGAACAAAACTGGTTAACCCACGTGGCAAAAATCTATACCTGTTCTGGGGGGATATTATCACCGAAACATTGAACAAAGCCCTCAAGGAAGCAGGCACAGACGTACTGGTCAATCTTGCTTCTAATGAATACTTCAAGGCTGTTCATCCGGACAAGTTAAATGGCCGTGTGGTAACACCTGTGTTTAAAGAAAACAAAAATGGAAAACAAAGAGTAGTAAGCTTTTACGCCAAAAAAGCACGTGGTCTGATGAGCCGGTTTGTTATCCAGAACAGGCTTACCTCTCCCGAACAACTAAAAGACTTTTATCTGGAAGGATACAAATTTGATCCTTTGCAATCAACAGATGATAAATTGGTGTTTGTCAGATAAAGGATTATTTCGTAAATTTGAACAAGACTGAAATTGTGAGCATCTATGGAAAAAATATATATACCCGAAGGAGAAACTACTCCTGGCTTTATGCTAAAGCCAGAGGATAATGAAATAATTTTCTGGGGCCAGGCTTGTCCTGAAGATGCTTATGAATTTTATGAGCCCATTATTGAAAAAATGAGGGAATACTTTGACTCCACTCCTCAAAAATTAAACTTT
>JALVRO010000164.1 GCA_027031265.1 Bacteroidales bacterium
TCGAATCCCAGCCTTGGATTGATATTGAAGCATTTATGGGCACGCCAATAACAGGCAATGTTGTATAGGCTGCAATAACACCAGGCAGATGTGCCGCACCACCTGCTCCTGCTATCACGACACGTACACCGCGCTCTTTGAGCTGGGATACATGATCCTTGACCAGCCCGGGTGTGCGGTGTGCAGAGAGAATTTTTATCTCAAAAGGTATGTGCATCTCCTCCAGAAGCCTGGCTGCTTCCTCCATCACAGGCAGGTCAGAGTCGCTGCCCATAATAATGCTCACGAGTGGGTGTACTGGTTCCATGGCAATAGGTTTTTGTTGTTGTCCTTAACAAAGAAAATAAAATTTTTCTACAGTTTTCAAGTAGCATGAAGAAAATTTGTTGCATGCTAATGTTCTGGAAGCTAGTCATTTATTAGGTTTTGCAACGGTTTTGTGCGGAGTGTGATACTATGGCCGGCCTTATACTAAGTGTTTTTTAGTATTCTTGATAACGGTTTAGTATTAATCAGCAAGAATATTTCAGTGATAAGCTACATTTCCCGTTTTGGGTAGAATTAAAAGTCCACACGTACTACGCGGTTTTTGCCGTTGAGGTCGTGGTAAATGGAGAAGTTTTCAATACCTCGTCGCTCGAACATTTTTATCATTTCGCTGGCCATGTCTTCGTTTATCTCACAATAGACCTTACCTCCTGGTCTGAGATTGTGGCTAGCAAAATAGCATATTGCTTCGTAGAAAATTAATGGCTCATTCTCCGGTACAAAGAGCGCATCTTCTGGCTCATAATCCAGCACTGTGCGGCTCATGTGTTTTTTCTGACCGGGCAGTACATAAGGAGGATTGCTCACGATAATGTCGTAGGTAGGTTGCTGACCGTCAAACACCGGGCTATATGTGGCGATGATGTCATGCAGCTGGAATTTTATCCGGACATTATTCAATTGTGCGTTAATCTTTGCAGTTGCCAGTGCTTCTTTTTTTAGATCTGTGGCAAAGACCTGTGCCTGTGGTAGGTGATGGGCCAGGGCAATGGCTATACAGCCGCTACCAGTGCCAATGTCAATTATGTTAATGTCCTGACGGTTTTTGTTTTCCTCAATGACTATTGAGACAAGCTCTTCGGTCTCGGGTCTGGGTATAAGCACACTGGGATTGACATTAATTTTCAGGCTGTAAAAAGTTACATGTCCTAGGATGTATTGTATTGGTTTGTAGGACTTTAGGTCTCGCAGGATTGACCGTACATGTTTCCATGTGGAGGGAGGTATTTCAAGCTCAGGATGTGCGTGTATTTGTGCTTTATCCAGATTCATTAAAGTGCGAAAAATCTCATGAATAAACACCCAGATTTCGTGCACAGAATAATAGAGGTCCAGTTCCTGTTTTATTTTCTCAATAGCCCTGGCTAGTGTCATAAAAACTTTTTTTATTCTTACTCAAAAACCTCGCCAGCACGTCTATTCCTAAGTAAAATTCTCAAAACCTGCATGATGCGGATGGTGTTCTGACGTATCTTTGGAGTGACGTTGAGCACAGGAATGTCTACAATGACTTTCATCTCTTCATTACCCTTGTTGTGGATAATAATCACAGGCACCCGGCCTATTGTAGGTGCTTCTTCTTTATCCCGCTGGTCAAAAATTTTGTAATCCAGTACTTCTGTATCTGTGTTGATAGAGGATATATCTTCGAAGAAAAATTCCTGTGTTTGCTGGTTAAGGATCTCGTTCTCCACCCAGTTGTAATCACACGAATAGAGGCTCAGGAAGCTTTCGGCAACAACCAATATCTGGATATGGTAAGCACTGTAAATAAATGGTCCACCAACATCAGCCCTGAGGATAGCTTCTTCGGGTATTGACGGATGCTCCCAATAAATAGCATAAGGAATGATGATATAGTTTTCGTCCGGCACGGTCGATGGGATGGACAAAAGGTCCCTGGCCGTTGGTTTGACAATATTTTTGATATCATCCACAAGCCAGTATTGCATCAGATCCGCAGTAGGCCGCATAGAATACTCCCTGCGCTTTTTGTAATAAGGCTCTATCCAACGCAAAGCAAAATAGAAACCTATAGCCAGTGCTATAGCCGCTATAAGATATGTAGGCACAGAAGGGTTAAAATAGAAAACAATGAACAGACCCAGAGCCACGGAAATATAAGTAACCAGGATGTCAAACTCCCAAAGCGATGGGAACAAGGCTTCGTTGTAGTGGAAGAAATTTTTAATCAATTTTCTTTTGGTTGCTTCGTCGACCTGTGGCTCTTCTGGTTGCTTTTGTTCTTCTTGTTGTTCTTGTGTGTCTGTTTGGTCAGATATTTGATTAGCTTCTTGATTGAGAGCCTCTTTTTCCTCTGCCATAACTGAAATTTTGTTGAAAAAATTAACTTTGCTTGTCCAAAGTTAAAAATAAATTGACATTTAAACAATGAACCAGATATTTGACATTCTGCGTGAGTCTTTGGTTATTACGAGCTTTATTTTTGGCATGATGTTGTTTGTGGAGTATTTTACTGTCCAGACAAAGGACAGATTTATTTCTTCACTTTCACGCAATCCATGGATACAGGTCATTATAGGAGCTTTGCTGGGTATTATCCCGGGCTGTCTGGGATCGTTTTTTGGGGTCACACTGTTTGTCCATAATGCTTTGAGTTTTCCTGCTTTGACAGCAATGATGATAGCCACATCAGGAGATGAAGCTTTTGCAATGTTGAGTATTATTCCGGATAAATTTTTGCTTATTAATGCTATTTTGTTTGTTGTGGCGCTTGCTACTGGTTTGGTACTCAATCTGGTGTATCATCCGCGGCGTTCGCTTGTCCCGCCAGAGAATGATTTGTTGCATGCGCACCTGGCCAATCCACAGTGTTATTGCTTTGACAGGGATAAAATACGTGAAAATCTACGGCATCTGACAGTGTATCGTACATTGCTGGCACTGGCTCTTGTGGGTTTGATTGCTCTGGAAATAGTTGGAGAGATAGGCCCTGAGAAGTGGTACTTCTGTTATAGCTTGATTATTATTTTTGGTTTTGCCCTGTTTGTGGTTATTACTGTGCCAGAGCATTTTCTCAAGGAGCATATCTGGCGTCATATTGTTGTGCGACACCTGGGTAAAATTTTTCTGTGGATTTTTGGAATAATGATTTTTTTGCAGGTTATTATGCCATTCCTGAATATTTCTGAAGAGACACTTGCGCGGCTAAGCACACAATATTATTGGCTTGTGTTGCTGGTGGCAGTGCTGGTTGGGATACTTCCGGAGTCTGGTCCGCATCTGATTTTCATTATTTTGTTTTCGCAGGGTGTGGTGCCTCTGAGTGTGGTAGTGGCTAATTCTATTTCCCAGGATGGGCATGGTTCTTTGCCGCTTCTGGCAGAGAGTGGACGAAGCTTTGTGGTGATGAAAGCTATTAATATCTTTGTGGCATTGATTGTTGGACTGGGCCTGCATGTGTTTGGCCTTTAAAAGTGATTTGTGATGTATTATTTTGCTTCTGATTTTCATCTGGGATATCCGGATTATGAGACCAGCTGTCGTCGGGAGAAATTGATTGTCAGGTGGTTGGATACTATTAAAGACCGTGCCCGCCAGGTGCACCTGGTGGGTGATATTTTTGATTTCTGGTTTGAATGGCGGCGTGTGGTGCCCAGGAATTATGTGCGATTCCTGGGTAAGCTAGCAGAACTTAGCGATAGCGGTGTGGAAGTGCATTTTTATATAGGTAATCATGATTTGTGGACCTTTGGATATCTGGAGGAGGAAATAGGTCTGAGGGTGCACCGCAAGCGTGAGATACAGGTCATTGAGGGTAAAAAATTTTTTATTGAACATGGAGACCAGACACCTTATGAATCATGGGTTTACAAGGCTATGACTGCTGTGTTCCGCTGGCCTATGGCACAGAAATTTTTTGCTGCCCTGCATCCTAATTTTGCTACATTCCTGGCTACGAGTTTCTCACAGCGCCGTGACCGTTACCAGATAACAGAACGGCTTGACCCGGAAAGGGATAAGCAGGTGCGCTATGTGCGATGGCTACAGCAGAATGGCTACAAGGCAGATTATTATATCTTCGGCCATCGCCACCTGGCATACCAGATGCCAGTGGGCGATGGCCTGCTCACTGTGCTTGGTGAGTGGATGAGCAAGAATACTTATGCGGTCTTTGACGGCCAGAAGCTGGAGATCAGGAGCTTCCCTACCATTTGACGCTATAGCTCACAGATGGTAAAAATGGGAACAGTGTGAATTTTTCCATGTAATAGCGCTCTGTCCGGGTGCTGTAATCATAGTCGCTGTAATAAGAATACGCATACGGGTTCATGTGATTATAGGCATTGTAGACGCTAATGGTCCATGTGCGGGTAGAGTGTTTCTTGTGTTTTATGAACCTTATGCCAATGTCTAGGCGGTGGTAATCCTCCATGCGTGAGCTATTGCGTGGTTCCCATATAAAGTCCGGGTAAAAACTAATTTGTGGTGTAGGCGTCATGACTGGCATATATCCCACTGGTTTAGTATAAGGGTAGCCTGTGCCATAGACCCAGTCTGCAGACAAAATGACTTTATCATTGATTTTGTGAATCAGTGCAATGACTATGCTGTGTGGCCTGTCAAAACGGTATGGATAAGGCTGTCCATTGTTTATTTCTGCAAATTGCCTAAAAGAGCGGCTGTATGTGTATCCCAGCCAACCCGTGGTCCTGCCACTTGTTTTTTGCACGAATAGTTCCAGGCCATAAGCCCAACCATGACCATGATTGACAAGGCTATTTTCGCCACCCATCATGAGGGAATAAGCATTCATCCCTTGCATGAATGTGGTCAGGTCATTCATTTGTTTGTAATAGCCCTCTATTGACAGTTTGAATCCCTTTATTTTCCTATATAAGCCTGCGGTCCATTGATGTGCGTGTTCTGGAATAATTGTTCCAGTAGAAGGTAGCCACATATCAATGGGTAACTCTGATTCTGTGGGCGTGGTTATCAGGTGGATAAATTGTGTAGTATAAGCATAAGAGGCTTTCAGAGCCATGTTGTCCGAGAGCGCGAGGCGGAACATTACCCTGGGCTCAGGCGACTGGTATAGTTTATTCTCCTGTGGTAAAAAATACGTGGTAAACCTTGTGCCCAGATTGAATCCAAATTTTTTACTGTCCAGGACAAGCTCCCCATACAGGGAAGACTCAAGGGCAGGTATGTTGACCCGGGTGATATTCGTGTCTGTGTGATAATTCTCAGATGTCAGGCTAGCAGTGTAGCGCATATCTTGCGGACAGAAATTGTGGAAAATATTTTGCACACCTGCACGTAAGTATAGATTACGTCTGAGGCTAAAGTTCATGTCATAATTAAGTCCCAGGTCATTAACCTGTGATTTCTGGGTTAATGAGATGTAGTCGTTTGATTGCTTGTCTGTTATCTTGCTGGAGTATTGGTAACGGAAGATGTTATAATAAATCGTTGTGTTGGAGAAAATGTTATTGCCAAAAATGTGATTCCATCTCAGAGCTAGCATTGTGTTGCCCCATTTAACCGAAGCTCTGGTTTTAAACAGTTCCCCCTGTGGTGCGAAATAATAATTAAGAGGATCATCGCCCTTGTAAAAGCTCAGATACAGGCGGTTGTGTTTGTTTATTTGCCAGTTCCATTTAGCATTCACATCATAAAAAGAGTAAAAGAAGTATAAGTCTCTAATAGTCAGATAAGAGAAGGGCATAATAAGCCAGCCAATAGGGGCAGTGCGGGCAGATAAAAGCAAAGAGCTTTTGCCCTTGATAATAGGATATTCCAGTGTTAGCCGTGATGCTAGGGCTCCGATTGTCAGGTTACCCGCAGGCTTGAGCATGTTGCCGTTGCGCATGGATACATCCAATACAGAAGCAAGGCGTCCGCCAAAACGTGCAGGGAAATTTCCTTTGTACAGAGTGGCATCTGCCAGTGCGTCGGTATTAAACGTTGAGAGAAAGCCTCCAAGATGATTGACATAATAAAGTGGCACACCATCAAGAATGATTAATGTCTGGTCCCTGCTACTGCCACGCACCAGCAAATCACTGCTTCCTTCGCGTCCTTGTTGTACTCCAGGCATTAATTGGTATGCTTTGATAATGTCAGGATTAGCACCTGGTGTGGGTAGAAGTTTGACCTGCTCCATTGGAATGTGCAGCTCTGATGTCTGGGGGCTCATGACTTCGTTAGCCCTGGCTATTACTTTGACTTCCTGGAGTGTGGTAGTGCTTTGCAGGGAAAAGTTTATGGTCGTATCAGAGTGCAGGTTGATTGTCTTTTCCTCTGGCTTGTAGCCTACTGATGAAGCAATAAGGGTGTGTTGTCCCTTTGGGAGAACCAGGCTGAAAAATCCATAGTTATTAGAAAAAACATAATTATATGTGCCCTCCTCGTAGACAACAGCATTTATTACTGGTTCGCCGCTTTGGCTGTCTATGACATAGCCGCTGAGGTGAAATGATTGTCCTATGGCTAGCTGGCTTATTAACCCAAAGATTAGCAGTGTCAGTCGTTTCATTGTATTTGACTTTGGATTTGACGATAATAATTGTAAATACCCGAATCCAGGGACATAGGATATGACAGGGAGTCGCGTATCCGCATGAATCCTGCAAACAAGCCATAGCCTCCCTGGATATTGGAGTAGAGATTAACCGGTGGCAGGCTTAGAATAAATGCAGGATTATCAAAATAATCAGACCTGTCAAGCCTCTCCAGACTGAGAAGATAATTATACAACTCTGGTGAGAGGATGCGCAGGTTTACCTGCAGGTTGGCATAAGCAAAAGTAGTATCCATGGCAATTTCATAAATTAAAGGGTAATAGTAAAGCTCCAGGCTATTGGGGCCATTAGAAAGCAGCGAGCTGGAGAAAATAAGGCTATTTGTGCTGGACAAAGTAAGGCCTGAGGAGAGGGGGCCAAGAGGCTCTTTGACAATAGCTACCCATGGTGTAGCGTATATAGTGGAATCACCCAAGTGATATTCATATTGTGTCAGAAAAAGCTCAAGGTAATGAGCAACTTGCAGATCGTTGTTAATGGTAATCTTTGCATAACTAATAGGTCTTGGGTTCATGTCGTTTCCTTCCATCATAGCCGAATCTTGCTTGAAAACAGAAAGGATCTGCATCTGGCCCGGAGGAATATTACTCTGGGCCTCTGCCCTGCCATAGACAGGATGGTCTACCACAAGGCGGTAAACACTGTCGGGCTGAGGGCGATAATTACCCGCGCTCACATAATAGCCCTGGCCTGTGTCTGTAAGCACTTCCAGAAAGAGGTCATTGACAAATAACGAGCAGACAGCATCGTCAAGCCACAGAAGTGTATCAGCCCTTGGGAATTCATTAATAGCCACTGTGCGCCCCACTCGTACCTTGAATACGCTATCAGGACTGAAAAGGGAATAAACAACCAGCCGAGGCGGAGTGTCTGATGGTTTTAGCTCTATTTCCTGGTAACAGGCAGGAAATAACAATAATGCTAAAAACAGTCCTGTCAAAGTTTGCCATAATGATAGTTTCATTTGCTTGTTTGTTTGGCGTTTTAGATGTCTTTAAATATTCCTTGATTTTATAAAAAAATCTATCACTGGAGCCCCCAAGGGCTCCAGTGATAGGCAAAGTTATGTTTGACTCCCTTTTTATAACTTGATATTCAATCCTAGCTGTATGCTCAGTGTATTGCCCCACAGAGAGTTTGTAAAGGGGCTAAATAAATTACTTGTACGATAATGCCAGATATTATTAATCCTGAGCGAAATATATTTATTATCACTGATGAAACGGTCTATTTCTGCTCCCAGACCAGGAGATATGAAATAACCAGCAACTCTGTAAACATAGGCCTGATCGTAATAAATAAAATCCATGATCGTTAGCTGGTTGATTCCAAGATTTAGCTGTGGATATAGGCGAAATAGAAATTTTCCATACTTGATTTTGTATCCTGCTTCAAAGCTAATAGAGCTTAGACTGGTCTGGCGGAAGGTGTTCAATTTCTTGAAATTATGACGTTCGTTAATTAGGTTTAGATCAAGATTCCAGTATAGGTTATCACCTTTGTCATTCCTGTATCCTATGCTAATGCCAGGCGCAGGGACTGTGAACAGCTTGTCTGGCTGTGAATCCCAGAAATTGATGAATTTTGACTGGGAAAAAGTAGTTCCCAGATAAGCATATTTTTGTGCACTGGCAACAGAAACTGTGAAAATTAGCAAAAGAGGAATAATTGCTCGTTTCATTTTGTCTTATTTTACGTTTTTAGAGTGGACAGTATCTTAGATTTCTATTACAACTTCTGTGGATTTCGTCTATGAATTTCCACATGTAGTGATTGTTTTTATAATAAAATTTTGTACAAATTTTATAATCTCTTAAACCTCTTGTCCTTGCATAAGGTCGCACGAAAGCTATATATTGAGAATTAGCACCACCATATAAATCTTCTGAAATAATCCAATTAGTTGTTTTTGTATGAATACCACTTTTATTAGTCCAGTCATATTTAACCATAACTTGTACAGGCCTAGTTGGACTTTTTATCTTGGCAATAAGAGTAAAGTATATCCCATATTTTTTGTATGCTACAAAGTACCCATAATAATTAGGAAGACCTCTAACACCACTTGAGTATCTTGGGCATCCTTTTACTTTAGCAGAGCTAAATAGTACATCGTCATCAAAGCTATATTGTTCAGTTGTTTTTGAGTTGTTTATTATGTAAACTTTTCGGTTAACATAATCTATTTTGTAAATTTTCCCTGCTATTTCTATCTCTCCATTTTTATTCAATAAACTAGCTAAAATGTTATCATCAACAAAGTTTATGTTCTTTACACCTGACTCTTTAAGTTTTCTCTGTGACGTAAAATTAGTAATCTCATCCCATTTCTCAAATCCATATTTTTCAATCTTTGCAAGAAAAACTATTGCTTTATCATAGTCCTCAATAGTAGGAAAAACTAACATGCCGTTTTTAACAGAGTAGTCAAATGTAACGTTTGACTCATGATTGCCCTGAGTTGATGTGTCCTCTGTATTAATTACCTGCTTGACACAACCAAGAGAGAAAAGAAAGATTGTAATTAATACAGTAAGTCCTGAATAAACTAAAAGTTTACGTTTCATAGCTCGTAATTTTTAGGTTTATGAAAAAAAAAAAAAACGAATTATGAAATTTTTTTAGAAAAAAATAAAAAAAAGATTAAAAGGTTTTTGCTGGAGTGGTAACTAATTGTAATTTAGTTTGGTATGTGGATGGAAGGTGAGTATCAAATAGAATGCCTTGTTGGCCTCCGTATAGCCAACAAGGCAAGAGAAGAAATAATGCTTATTAATGACTCTGATAGGGAGAGATAAAGTCTTGTTTCTGTATGGTTAAAGTGAAAATTTTGCTTATGGTATTTTGTTAAAGTCGTCATCAATCCAGTCCAGAGAGCCGAGCTCTTTTTCTATCTCGTCCAGTATTTCGCCGCGTGCAACCAGGTCTTTCATTGTATTGTGGTCCTTGTACAGGGGACGGTCCACGTCCAGGAATTCCACATAACGGCGGATAACATCATGGGCTAGCTGTGTGCCACGGCCGAATTTGTAATCACGGAAATCCATAGCCTGGGCGGCAGCCATCATCTCAATGCCCAGCACACCAAAGGCATTATCCAGAATTTGCCAGTTTTTCAAGGCAGTGTTCATACCCATTGAGACAAAGTCCTCCTGGTCTGCAGCGGCAGGTATGGACTGAATAGAAGCAGGCACAGAGAGAATACGCTGCTCCACGATCTGCATGTCTGCAGTGTACTGGCTAAGCATCAGGCCAGAGAACATACCTGCGCCTTTGGTCAGGAATGGAGGAAGGCCCTGGCTAAGAGCCGGGTTATTCAGGCGGTTCATACGGCGCTCGCTCATGACCGAAACCATTGTCACGGCCGATCCTACCATGTCCATAGGTACAGCTATAGGTGTGCCCTGGAAGTTAGCACCAGAGAGCTGCTGGTCATCCTCAGGGAAGAAAATAGGATTATCACCCACGCCGTTGAGCTCGGTCTCTACCTGCTGCCGTGCCCAGCGTACTGCGTCATGAGCCGCTCCAATAACCTGTGGTGTGGAGCGGATAGAATAAGCATCCTGTACACGTGTCTTTACTTTTAGACTGGCCAGGTCGCCACCTTCTACCAGTCGGCGCATTATGCGTGCTGTGCGTACAGCACCTGGGAAGCCACGTACTTTGTGTATTCTTTCATCCAGCACTTTCATATTGGCCTTGAGTGCTTCCATGCTCATAGCCGCAGCAATCTCTGCTTGCTTGAGCCAGCGGTTAACATCGTAGAGGAACAGGGCGCTCATAGCAGTGAGCACGTTTGAACCATTGATTGTTCCCAGTCCGTCGCGTGCTTCCAGTCCTGGTACTTTGATACCTGCTTTTTCCAGTGCCTCGCGACCTGGCAGTAGCTCACCTTTGTAATAAGCCATTCCTTCACCCAGTAGCACGAGGGCTATCTGTGACATTGGGGCGAGGTCGCCCGAGGCCCCTACACTACCTTTTTTGCATACATAAGGTGTGACACCCTTGTTTAGCATCTCCACAAGAGTGAGGGTAATCTCAGGACGCACGCCTGAATGGCCATGTGCATGAACATTAATACGTCCGAGCATTGCACCACGTACCCATTCCTCTGGCATAGGGTCGCCTATGCCTGCAGAATGGTTGTAAATCAGGTATTTCTGGAACTGGCGAATCTGTTCGTCACTAAGTACTATCTCCGAAAACTCGCCAATACCAGTATTTACGCCATACATTATCTCCTTTGCCTGTATCTTCTTCTCAAGCATAGCACGGCAACGCTTGATGCGATCGATAGCATCAGGATGAAGTTCTACTTTTTCGCCTAAGCGGGCTACACGTACGAGGTCCTCTATGGTGAGGTCATAACCAGTTATAACAACAGCCATTTGTCTTAATTTTTTGTGTTTTGGTCTGAACCAAAAATAAAAAAATAGTGGAATTAAAAGACTGATTAATAAAAATATTTCACAGGCTTTTGAGCAGGGGGCTGGTATTATTCGCCCAAGGTGCCTGTTGCACGCTTGCGGCGGCAAGTGGAGGTACTTGTCCACGCTGCGGTTGAGGGAATATTCAAATGTCCGGAGGCAAAGCTCATTCTTTATTTTCCTCGCTGTCCTGGCTGGTAATAGTAATTTTCACCTTGTTCAGTTTTGGTCCATTGGTCTCAAGTACCTCAAGCAAATATTTACCTACCTGGATTTTTTCACCTTCTTCGGGTATGGATTCTAATTTTTCGAAGACCAGCCCGGCCAGGGTGTTGTATTCTTCGGAAACAGGCAGGTCGAGACCATATTTTTCGTTAATGTAATCTATTTCGAGGCGGGCAGAGAAGATATATTCATTGTCGCTGATTTTTTCTTCGACAAATTCTTCTGTGTCGTATTCGTCTTCTATCTCGCCTACGATTTCCTCGAGCACATCTTCTATGGTAACGATGCCAGAGGTTCCGCCATATTCATCAACAACTAGAGCAATGCTTTTTTTCTCCCTCAGAAGCATGTCTAGAAGTTTCTTAGCAGACATTGTTTCAGGTACCACAGGTATTTTTATCAAGATATCTTTTAGGTTTTTGGGTGTGTTAAAAAGGCTACGAACATGGACATATCCAATAACATTGTCAATATTTCCTTGGTAAACAATGAGTTTTGAATGGCGGGCCTGTGCAAAGCGCTTCCTGATCTCTTCTATAGAAGCCTCAGCAGAAATGGCTTCTATTTCATTACGTGGTACCATGCACTGGCGAACTTTGATTTTTTCAAAATCAAGGGTTTTTTCTATATAACGGAGCTTCTCGTCCAGGTCCTGGTCGTAGTTGAATTTTTGTTTTATCTGGTCAATAAAGTTATCCAGGTCAGCACGTCCGAGAATCTGTCGCTGGCTGTCAGCAGTGATGTCATGACGGATGACATGTTTGATAAAAAAGTTTGTTATGCCAATAGTCAAGAGGGTTATGGGGTAAAAAAATATGTAAAATAGTGCAGCAAAGGGCGAAAACAGATTGAGCGTCAGGTTTGGATATGCACGGAAAATGCTTTTGGGAATGAATTCGGCAAAGAACAAGATTATAATTGTGGAAATAATTGTCTGAGTGAGCAACACACCTAGCTCAGAATGTATATAATGTGTTAGCCAGGGTTCTAAGAGCTTGGCGGTTGCCAGACCATATATTACCAGTGCCACATTATTGCCCACAAGCATTGTGGCGATGTATTTACCCGGGTTTTTGAAAATAAAGCGGATAAAAGGCACAGAGACTTTTCCGCGTGATATGTCCAGCTCAAGCTGGAGCCGGTTGTGTGCAATGTAGGCAATCTCCATGCCTGAGAAAAAGGCCGAGAGTATGAGTGTTGCAATAATTGTCAATGTCATCAAAAGAGAGCCTTCCATTGCTTTTTACTTACAATTTTTCTTTTTCGGGATACCGATTTTCAGAGGGTTATTTACTTTCTGGTCAAGCAGAGCTAATTTTAGCACTTCATCCATGGTTTCTACGTAATGGAATGTAAGGCCTTTGCGATAGATTTCCTTTATCTCGTCAATGTCCTTTTTGTTTTCTTTTGACAGGATAATTTCCTTGATGCCTGCCCTTTTTGCAGCAAGAATTTTTTCCTTTATGCCTCCCACTGGCAGGACTCGGCCACTAAGGGTCAGCTCACCAGTCATAGCCAAATAAGGTTTGACTTTGTGCTGTGTGAAGACCGAAGCCAGTGATGTTGCCATGGTAATACCAGCAGAAGGGCCATCCTTAGGGATAGCGCCTTCAGGTACATGCAGGTGCACATCCCAGTATTTAAACACCAGGGGATGCAACTTCATTTCCAGACTATGGGCCTTGACATACTGCAGGGCTATGGTGGCAGATTCTTTCATCACCTTACCCAGATTACCCGTGAGTGTGAGCTTGCCATCACCGAGACTGAGGCTTGATTCTATCATAAGTATTTCGCCACCTACAGGTGTCCAGGCCAGACCAGGCACTACACCAGCTCCATGGTATTCCTGATATGTAGTCTGTGTGAATTTTGGTACACCCAGCAGTTCACGAATATCTTTTGCTTCTATCGTGGTCTTGCGTTTCTCGCCCATGGCAATGCTTTTGGCGGTCTTGCGTATGATGGCTGCTATTTTCTTCTCCAGCTCACGCACACCGCTTTCGCGTGTGTATCCTTCGATAATTGTGCGGATAGCATCACTGGTGAATTTGAGCTGGTTGCGTTTGATGCCATGAGCTTTGAACTGCTTGGGAATAAGGTGACGAGTTGCAATTTCTATTTTTTCTTCCAGGATATAGCCAGTTACCTCTATAACCTCCATTCGGTCCAGAAGCGCAGGCTTTATAGTGCTTAGGGTGTTGGCTGTGGCAATGAACATGACTTTGGACAGGTCGTATTCGACCTCGAGGTAATTATCATAAAAGGCGTTATTCTGTTCTGGATCAAGGACTTCTAATAATGCTGAAGCCGGGTCACCACGGAAATCCTGGCCAATTTTGTCCACCTCATCAAGCACAAAGACTGGATTATCAGCACCAGCTTTGCGTATATTTTGAATAATACGCCCGGGCATTGCGCCTATATATGTACGTCTATGGCCTCTAATCTCTGCTTCGTCATGCAAGCCGCCCAATGACATACGTACGTATTTGCGACCCAAAGCGCGTGCTATAGACTTGCCAAGGGATGTTTTACCCACGCCAGGGGGGCCGTAAAGGCACAGAATTGGTGATTTCAGGTCCCCTTTGAGCTTGAGCACAGCAAGGTATTCGAGTATACGTTCTTTGACTTTGTCCAGACCGTAATGGTCCTCGTCAAGGATTTTCTGGGCTCGTTTGAGGTCAAAGTTATCGTGTGTTACCTTGCCCCATGGCAGGTCGAGCAAGGTCTGCAAATAATTCATCTGCATGCCATATTCGGGAGAAGCAGGCATCAGGCGCTCGAGACGCTTTATTTCTCGCTCAAATACTTCCTGTACTTTTGCCGGCCAGTTCTTTTTCTTAGCCTCGCGTTTGAGTGCTTCTATTTCTGATTTGAGAGGGTCATCGCCCAGCTCGCTCTGGATAGCTTTGAGCTGCTGCTGGAGGATATATTCCCTTTGTTGTTTATCAAGCTTCTGGCGTACCTTTTCGTTGATGTCTTTCTGCAGTTTTATTTTATGGTATTCGAGGTTAAGTGCTTCCTTGAGTTTTTTAGCCCTCTTGAGCATTGAGTCTGTTCGGAGCAATTCGACCTTTGTTGATGTCTCAAAGTCAAAGTTTGTTGTGATGAAGTTTATTAGAAATTCCGGGTCATCTATTTGCTCCATTGG
>JALVRO010000165.1 GCA_027031265.1 Bacteroidales bacterium
CCTTGCTGCAGAAAGTAGATCATATTTTTATCGAAGAATTACGGCGTAATGATCTGTATGACAGGGTGTGGCAGGCTTTTGCAGTACTTTTGCCAGTGCAGACAGTTGGTGTGATGGGCGATGAGCGCACTTATGAGAATGTGGTGGCTTTGCGGGCAGTTAATTCTGTAGATGGCATGACAGCCGACTGGTCATACTTGCCCCATCAGTTCCTTGCCCGTGTGTCCAATAGAATAATTAACGAGGTGCCAGGCGTCAACCGTGTGGTCTATGACATTAGCAGCAAGCCACCTGCTACTATTGAGTGGGAGTAATTTTTTGTCCTTGTTGCAAAGCGTGCCGTAGGCACCTTGCAACAAGCCTTTTTACTTCGTAGCAAGTGTGAAGCGAGTAGACCTTGTGGCGTGTAAAGCTTTTTTTGTATAAGCTTTCTGTGGTTTGGCTTGCTGGTAGGTTTTGCGTTCTGTTAGTTTATAAGGATGTCGCCTCCACCTCCTGTTGCAAAGCGTGCCGTAGGCTCCTTGCGACAAGCCTTTTTACTTGGTAGCAAGTGTGGAGTAAGCCATGCGACAGAGGCTTCCTCTTATCGCGTTCTCACGTTGCAGGTGTGCCATAGATACCTTGTAACTTGTGAGCGAGCGGTTAACAGCAAATGGTGGCACGCGAGGTTAAGTCACCCTGCCGCGGGTGTTTCATCAGGTTTTATCCGCTACATTATTCCCAGCCAGGCTTTCAGGTCAATAAGGCCCAGCAGGTGAGCGGACATGAAGATTATTACCACAATAACGACCAGACGGACGAATGCGGCTCCTCGTTTGACAGCCATTTGGGAAGCAATCAAAGCTCCCGCAAAATTGCCAAGACCCATGATCAGCCCATAGATCCATTCGATCTGATGATGATACCAGAAAACCAGCAGGCTAAGGGGTGTCCACAATAACACGATCAATACCTTAATAGCATTACCTTTGACCAGGTCATACCCAGCACCCAGGACAATACCCGCAAGCAGGGCATATCCTACACCTATATGAATAAATCCGCCATAAATGCCTATGAGGAAGAATATCACAACCTGTCCCGGTCCGGTTTTTTTCTTTTGTAGCTTCTCGTCACCCTTTATCCATTTCTTTGGGTTAAATATCATGACAAGAAGCATGATTATCAGCACTATACCAATGGCTTTGCTAATAACCTGTTCATTAACATCAGCAGCTATCCATGATCCAACGATAGCCCCCAGTAACGCAGGGATAGACAGAATCAGACCTTTGCGTGAGTCCAGGACATTGTGACGCTTGAAATTGCCCACAGCGCCTATATTCTGAATAAGGATGGCTATGCGGTTTGTGCCATTTGCCACGTTTGCTGGCAGACCGAGAAGAATCAATGAAGAAAGCGATATTACAGAGCCACCACCAGCCAGAGTATTAATGAATCCCACAAACAGTCCAGCGACAAGTAAAATAATGATCGTTGACAGGTCCATGATAGTGTAGCTGTGTTTTTCGAACAAATTTATTAAAGCACTGTGTACAAACAAATTTTTTCGTTCCAGCAAAAGCTTTTATATTCGGCGCTAAAAAACTATGAAGAAACAAGACCTGGTATTTATACTTGTTTTAATGGTTATTTTCCTGCCTTTTATACTGTGGCGTCCTGCTTATGATTTTATTTTTAACCCGGTCAGTGGAATGAATGCCCGTTTCCCATTGCTCACAGCCTTTTTGAAATTTGCCGTTCTAGCTACTATGGGAGAATTACTGGGCATACGCATACAGACAGGTAAATATTTTAAACCTGGTTTTGGCTTTATTCCACATGCTGTGGTGTGGGGCTTTCTGGGAATTTTCATAAAAATAGCATTCGATATCTTTGCACATGGGACACTGGGTTTTAGTGCTTCGGTGCTGGGTATAGACCATCCAGGGCAGGTCCTGGCAGGCCCTATGTCCTGGGGTAAACTGCTGATAGCTTTTTTAATCAGTCTGTTTCTGAACACAATGTTTGCCCCTGTGTTTATGACTATTCACAAAATTACTGATATTCACATAGCAATGATGAATGGTAGTGTGCGTTCACTCATTACGCCAGTGCCTGTATCCCAGATTATTACCACGATGAACTGGCGGGTGCAATGGAATTTTGTATTCAAAAAAACTATCCCTCTATTCTGGATACCTGCCCAGACAATAAATTTTCTTTTCCCTGCGCAATACCGTATTCTCAATGCAGCTATTCTGGGTATTGTCCTTGGAGTGATTTTGGCAATTGCTAATTTGAAAAAATGATTAACTTTGCGTGGTTAAAAAATCAGCAGAATTATGGCACTAAAGGTTGGAATCGTCGGACTACCAAATAGTGGTAAGACAACTATATTTAATTGCTTCTCAGATACAAAGGCAGAAGCAGGTTTGGGATTTGCCACAAAGTCTAATTATGGTACAGCAAAAGTACCGGACCAGCGTCTCTATGAACTGGCAAAACTACAGCCCACAGAGAAAATTATTAACACAACAATAGAGTTTGTTGACATACCGGGCTTGCGACAGGGTAGTGGCCGTTCTGGTTCTTCGTTTCTAAATGACATCCGTAATGTCGACGCCCTGGTGCATGTAGTGCGTTGTTTTGACGATCCTAATGTGCCACGTGAAGAGGGTGATGTGGACCCAGTCAAAGACATTGAGACACTGAATATTGAGCTACAGCAAAAAGACCTTGAGTCCATAGAGAAACGACTGGAGAAGATTGAGAAAAAAGCCAAATTCGGTGACAAGAGCCTCCAGAAACAGGTAGAAGTGCTACAGAAAGCAAAAGAATATCTGGAAAATTTTCAGAATCTCAGAACCTTGGAGCTGAAAGACAATGAGCGTGAGATACTGATGGAGCTCTTCCCTCTGACAATGAAACCAGTGCTATATGTGGCTAATGTGGATGATGATTCTGCGGCCACGGGTAATGACTACAGTCGTGCATTAGAGCAATGGGTTAAGGAGAATGATCCAGACTCAGAGGTAATTGTCATAGCAGCCAGGTTGGAGGCGGAGATTGCCGAGCTTGATCCAGAGGACCGCGAGGAATTTCTCAAGGATGCAGGGCTTAGAGAGCCAGGCATAAACCGTCTCATTGCTGCTGCGTATAAACTGCTTGACCTTCAGACTTTCTTCACAGTCGGGCCAAAGGAGATTCGTGCATGGACCATACGTCGTGGTGCTACAGCACCCGAAGCGGCAGGCGTTATTCATTCAGATCTTCAACGCGGCTTTATCCGTGCAGAAGTGATGCATTATGATGACTTTATAAAATATGGTTCTGAGCAGGAAGTGAAAAAAGCTGGTAAATTTTACCTCGAAGGAAAAGATTATATTGTTCAGGAAGGCGATATATTGCACATACGATTCAATGTAAGTAAATGAGATTTTGCTTTTTTGATTAAAACTTTTATCTTTGCACAAGATTTAAGTCCCTGCCGCTGATTATGTCCAGTAGGCGGGGATTTATTTTTGTACAAAAGCAAAACAAAAAACAAAGCTTATGTCTAATAACAAGCCTTACTACGTAACCAAGGAAGGGCTGGAGAAAATGAAAAAAGAACTTGAATATCTTACAACTGTTGAACGTAAGAAAATTTCGCAACAAATAGCTGAAGCACGTGACAAGGGTGACCTTTCGGAAAATGCCGAATACGATGCTGCCAAAGAGGCGCAGGCTATGTTGGAGATAAAAATTTCTGAGCTAGAGGCTCGTATACGTAATGCCCGTGTCATTGACGAGTCACAGATTAATAGCGATACTGTTAATCTGATGAACAGAGTCAAATTAAAGAATCTCAAGACTGGCCAGATTATTGAATACACAATAGTTCCAGAGAACGAAGGTGATTTTAAGGCAGGTAAGATCTCCATTAATACCCCAATTGCCAGGGGCCTGATCGGTAAAAAACGTGGTGACAAAGTACAGATTAAGGTGCCAGCAGGTACACTGGAATTTGAAATTCTCGATATATCTATCTAAGCATTATGATCCAAGTGTCATAGCGCTTTATGTTTTAGGGTTTAGTGGCTGTCTCTTGATGAGGCAGCCTTTTTCTTTTTATGTATCCATGGTGTCTGCTTTACTTTTTTTTGAGAAATACGTAAATTAGGGCAAAAAATATTTAATCATGGCTTCAGTTTTTACAAAGATTGTGCAGGGTGAGATACCTGCTTATAAAGTAGCAGAGAGTGATAAGTTTCTGGCTTTTCTAGACATTAACCCTGTGGCAGAGGGACACACATTGGTAATACCAAAACAAGAAATTGATTATTTCTTTGACCTTGATGATCAATTGCTTGCAGATATGATGGTTTTTGCTAAAAAAGTTGCACATGCACTGGACCAGGCTATTGAATGCAAAAGAGTAGGGGTGATGGTCGTTGGTACAGAAGTACCACATGCTCATATACACCTTGTACCTTTCAAGAGCGAGCCACAGGTCTGCATTGTTGCGCCAAAGATGAAACTTACGGAAGAACAATTCAGAGACATAACAGAGAAAATCCGTAAGTATATCCCACAGGAAATAGCTGTTAAATAGAAGTTACACTTATGTCTGTCTCATGTTTTAAATAACACATTACAAGGGACTATCATAGCCTTCTATGATAGTCCTGTTTGTTTTTGGTATAAACTGAAATTAAGTAGTTATGAATGTTATAGTTACTAAAAAGTACTATGAAATACTCTTTGACCAAACAAATTCTATACTTGTGATCCGCTGGAAAGATTATGTGCATGAACTCAATGTCAGCCAATATAAGCAAGAAATGCTTAAAGCTCATGAATATCTCCTTGATTTGCAACCTAGATTTTTGATTCACGATGGCACAGAGGCTGTTTATCCACCTACAGAGGATTTGCATGAGTGGACGCTGGCGACAATATCTCCAATCTATGAGAA
>JALVRO010000166.1 GCA_027031265.1 Bacteroidales bacterium
TCAATCATAGTGTTGAACCAATTAGCATACGAAAACTCAAGATAATCTTTAATCTCTTTTCCCGTTAACTCAATAATATAGAGCAAATTATCAAACTTATATAGCTTAAACATGTCCCGGATGTACACCGTACCTTTAGCAATACGCGTGTCGTAAGTCAGTGGAGCAGAAAACGAAATATCAGCACCTGTCAGATCAAGCTGTATTTTATGAATAAGATCTACAAAAGCACTATCTGCAAACAAAGCCTCACGTGACGACACAGACCGTGTGAACACTCCAATAGGCTCTGCCACATAATTCTTGGCCAGGGCAATATAATGACGAAACTTATTCTCAAACTCACGATCAATATCACAAAAATTCATCTCCAGATTAAGACCTGTAATATCTTTCTTCTCATAGCGTTTTTGGGACCTATCGTATTTCATCTCTACTTCAATGACTGCTACATACTTACCCAGACTGCGGGGATTCATGACCAGTACATGATTACCAGAATCATTGGTTATCACGGCATTAAACTCCTGATGGTCATGACCTGCAATAACAATATCAAAACCATCCACTTTCTGGGCCACAAGCAAGGAAGCATTTTCGTTCTTGAATGTATCAGCACTCTGACGGTTGTATGTAAAATCAATCCCTGCATGAAATAGACCCACAATCAAATCCGGATCCTCACGCTCTTTAATGATTTTTACCCATTTCTTAGCAGACTCAATCATATCCTCAAACTCCAATCCCTCCCACAGGCTTTCGGGCAGCCAATTTGGTATAGCAGGCGTAATCAAACCTAGCACAGCTATTCTCACACCCCGCCTCTGAATCATTGTATATGGCTCAAAATAAGGCTCACCAGTGCCGCGCTTGACCGCATTTGCAGAGAGCCATGGAAAATTGAAAGCTTCGCGTAAATAATCATAAACCTCATGACCTGCCTCAATATCATGATTACCCACAGACGCAGCATCATATCCCATGTAATTCATCACCTCTGCAATAACATGATTGCGCTTGTCCAGATCCTGCTTCATCAGACTCTTATTAGAATAATAAACTATGGGCTGGCCCTGGAGAATATCACCATTGTCTAGCAGGATAACCTCCTGATCCCCGTTCTGACGCTGCTCCTGGATATATGTGTGAATCTGTGATAATGATGAGGTAGTCAATACATCTTCGATAAAGTCATATTGAAAAATTGCCCCATGTATATCGCTGGTTACAATGAATTTTAATTTAATTTCCTTAGATTTATCCAGCATTTTTTACTTATTTTGTTCCTGATTAATCAAGGAAAGGATTATATAAAAATTGTGCAAATAATTCAACTTTTTTTGATTAATCAAGTTTATTTTTTCTTAAAACAAAGTGTGTTATGAATTTCGGTAAAAACACAAGAAAGACCTATTTTATCTGGTTAAGCATTTTCTTGATCATCACAGCTCTGGTCGTTCTGGCTAAAAAAGTTTTAATGCTCAAAGACTTTATATCTGACACAAGCATAGCCCTGGTTATTGCTCCTTTACTGTTTATACTTGCAATGCTGCTAGCTTATGGACTCTATGACCGGTTGCTCCGAAAAATTAAAAAAGACCTACAAGCCCCAGAACAAGAACAATGGAAAGCTTTTGCACGCGCTAATAAAGCTAAATTTATTTTACTCTCCCTGGGTGGAATAATCATTGCACTCACACTATTGCTTATATGGAAACAAGACTATCTTTACCTGCTCGGCATAGCATTTATTCTATACCTTATAGCCTTCCCAAACAAAACAAAATTTGAGATCGAATTCTCAAAATACGACCAGGTCAAAGACACAAAAGAGACTGAAAACCAAAATAATGAGTCCGACGAAGAAATTAGTGAATAAGCCTGTACTCTCTCCTTTTTCTGTTCAAGATAATCTAGATATAGCATCTCATAAAAAACTCACACAATCTAGCTCCAATAACAAAAACACCGCAAGCCAGAGGCTTGCGGTGTTTTTGAACATTCTACCCTAAAAACATTTAAGCATCAATATTAGCATAAGTTGCATGCTCTTCTATGAACCTACGACGTGGCTCTACCTCCTCACCCATGAGCATCGAGAAAATACGGTCTGCCTCTGAAGCATTCTCAATTGTCACCTGACGCAGGATTCGTGTCTCTGGGTTCATAGTGGTCTCCCACAGCTGCTCTGCATTCATCTCACCAAGACCTTTGTAACGCTGAACAGTAACGCTGCCTGGATTACCTTTACCCAGCTCTTCGACAGCTTTTTCGCGCTCTTCTTCTGTCCAGCAATAACGCTGCTCCTTACCTCGTTTGACCAAATAAAGAGGAGGTGTGGCAATGTATAGATAACCGCGCTCTATAATCTCACGCATATAGCGGAAAAAGAAAGTCATTATCAATGTCGCTATATGGCTACCGTCCACATCAGCATCTGTCATAATGATAATCTTGTGATAACGCAGCTTCTCCAGGTTAAGCTCCTTGGGATCACGCTCTGTTCCTATTGTCACACCCAGAGCTGTGAAGATATTACGTATTTCTTCATTTTCCAGAATCTTGTGGTGCATGGCCTTTTCCACATTCAGGATCTTACCACGCAAAGGCAGAATAGCCTGAAAACGGCGGTCACGTCCCTGCTTGGCAGTACCACCTGCCGAGTCACCCTCAACCAGGAAAATCTCTGTTTTCTCAGGATCACGCCATGTGCAGTCGGCAAGTTTACCCGGCAGGCCAGCACCCTTGAGCACATTCTGCTTCTGTACCAGCTCACGTGCTTTACGTGCAGCTATACGAGCCTGGGCAGCTATGATGACTTTGTTAACAATATTCTTAGCATCCTGTGGATTCTCCTCCAGATAAGTCTTGAGCATCTCGCTAACTGCCTGGTCTACAGCCAAGCTAACCTCTGGATTGCCTAGCTTGGTCTTGGTCTGACCCTCGAACAAAGGATTTGCTACCTTTACTGAAATTACTGCAGTGAGCCCCTCGCGAAAATCATCACCATTAATTGTAATTTTCTTCTTGGCCAATAAACCAGACTCCTCTGCATATTGCTTGAGCGTACGTGTCAGGCCACGGCGGAAACCTGTAAGGTGTGTACCACCTTCATGAGTATTTATATTATTGACATAAGTATGGACATTCTCTGTGTAAGAAGTATTGTACTCAAGAGCTATCTCTACTGGAATACCGTTTTTTACTGTCTCAATGTGAATAACATTTGTTATTGCCTCACGTGTCTCATCAATGTATTGCACAAATTCTTTCAGACCTCCCTCTGAATAAAAAGTGTCGCTTTTGTAAGTACCATCCTCCAGATGCTCTCTCTTATCTATCAAAGTCAGACGAACGCCTTTGTTCAGAAATGCAAGCTCTTTGAGTCGGGCCGCCAAAGTATCATATTCATACTCTGTAACATGAAATATATCAGTATCAGGCTTGAAAATTATCTTTGTTCCTGTGCGGTCTGTCTCACCTATAACCTCAACACCTGTTATAGGTTTTCCCTTTCTGTACTGCTGACGGTAAATCTTTCCATCCCGGTAAATAATTGCTTCAAGGCTATCAGAAAGCGCATTGACAACAGAGACACCAACACCATGCAGACCACCAGAAACTTTGTAGCTGTTTTTGTTAAACTTACCACCAGCATGCAAAACAGTCATTACAACTTCCAGGGCAGATCGTCCTTCCTTCTCATGGGTATCAACAGGTATTCCACGCCCATTGTCCTCTACTGTGATTGAATTATCCTCATTAATTGTCACCTTAATATCATCGCAAAATCCTGCCAGAGCCTCATCAATAGAGTTATCCACTATCTCATAAACAAGGTGGTGAAGTCCTCTAAACCCCACATCGCCTATATACATAGCAGGCCTCTTGCGTACAGCCTCCAGACCTTCTAAAATTTGAATATCTTTCGCAGAATAATCAGTATTACCATTTTCTAAAGATGTATTAATCTCCTGCTTTTCTGCTTGATGCATTTGTTCGCTCATCTCTTATTATTTTTATCTAATTTTTTAGCAAAAAAATGGGCATGATTGCCCATTGCCTTTCCTTACAAAGATAAACAAAAAAACTGAGTCTAGCAAATTTATTTTACTTTACAACTATCTGATAATCAACATACTACAATCATGTCTTGTGGACTTAAATCCAGCGTTTTAACAGATTTACCAGATCCACTAGCAGGAACTTCTTTGACTCATCTATGGTCTGAATATGAAGCTTGAGCTTATCAATATTCTCCTGGGCTATTTGTTTGTCTACAGGTTGTTCGATATACTCTATCACAGTAAAAGCTTCAAACGCTACATCAAAAGGCTCTGAGATAAAGAGGTCAACCAGTTCATTAATATAAGAACTTAAATTCATCCTACTCTGCCACAGTATCGAAAGCAAGTCTTTGCGAATATGGCAATATTGATCGTTCTGGACATAGGAAAAAATAATACCCACAGCCTCCTTTCGCTTTATATCCATTAGTAGCTTTGCGAGCTCATTTTTTACCCCTTCATTTTTTTCTGAAGCGAATCTTTCTATAACCGCAGGTAAGATCTTGATATTCCCAAAATCTCTGATCTCTTTAATTGTCTCCCTGACAACCTCCTGATTAGGTGATGATAGCCGCTCTGTCCAGATTTGCTCCTGGGTCTTCTTCTTTTTGCTCTTCTCAGAACTTTGTTTGTCCATTTTGGAGTGAATTTTGTTAAATTACAATTAGCAAATGCAAATTTAAAGATTAAATCATTATGCTTAAAGGTAATAAATTTATTTTAGGACTTTTTACTATTTTAATGACCCTGGCTTTCAGTGCTTGCCATAAAGAACAAAAACATAAAACTAAAATCCAGGTTAACCAGCTAGATACAATTAATTTAGTAGAATCAATCAACAAGATTTATTACTCTCTACCTTCTCCGCTTGAAATTGCCAACGTTATCCAGTCCAAAAACATTGAGTTTTACTCTGAATTTTTGTTCCCAACCTCACAAGTCCTGAATTTCCAGTCAGACGATGCAAAATCTGTAGCCCTTGGTATTTATAGCGCTGATTTGAGTTTCTGCGTGGTTTTCTCACAGCAACAGCTGGCTATGGAATATTTTGATGTTATCAAGCAGCTTGCCACAGAGTTAGACCTGGTTACTGTAATCACTGACTCTGTGATGAATCTCATTGAGCAAAATCTAAACAACATTTACGAACTCCAACGAATAGTTGGCCAGATCCTTTTCAAGGTTGATGCCTTACTCGAAGAATCACAGCGGAAAAACACAGCCCTGCTGAGCATTTATTCGGGCTGGATAGAAAGCCTTTATCTGACTATTTCTTTCTGTGAAAACACCAATGACGACACAATACGTCAGAATATCTATCAGACCGTTGCAGATCAATATCTGGTTGTCGACGACGTTATTAGTATGCTTCAGGCTAGCAATCTCAAAGAAAGAGACAAGCTTATCAATTATACTAAAGAAATTAAAAATTATCTCAAAAATCTTATTAACATTACATACAAAAATGAATATGATCCTTATAGTGACCAGGTTATCAAACGAAAAGTTATTAACTACACTTTAAAGCAAGAGGATATTAAAAAATTAAAACAAATTATAACAAAAATTCGTAATAAGGTAATAGCAAAAGTTTCTTAACTTAGCAAATGTTTGTCAAAAGCCATTTTATTATGAAAAAACTCATTTCACTAACAGCTATAATACTAACTATCAACTTGTTATCCTACGCACAATGTAAAGAATACATCAAAGCCATAGCTCCCTCCATGCTAGAGCCCTATGTTTCAGACGGTAATTTTTTCGCTCCTACTATATACGAAGGTGACGAAGTCACTCTTAAAAGAACCTTCATAGGAGGACAGAGATACAAAATAATGATTCTGGGCATGGACCTGTGGCAAAAAAAGGTAACTATCAAGGACGATGATGGTTTTACACTTTTCCAGAACTTTCCTCCACGACGCCATAAGGAACTAAACTGTAGTTTCACAGACTGGGAAGGTAATGAAATCCCTTGCCTGGGACAGACATATTTTGAATTTATACCAGACCACACAATGACTTTGCTTATTAAAGTTAAAGTCCAGCAAATAGCAAAACGAAAAAAAGACAGAGTTAAAGGCTGTCTGGGTATTGTAGTGGGCTACCTCCCTCAAAAATCTAGAAATTAACACTCTTTATCCCAAAAATTACTTTTGCCTGTGTTTTAAAAAATTTATTTTTGTTAAAAATTAAATACACAGACTATGAGAAGATTTACCATTTTACTACTTAATCTGTTGTTCACTGTCGCCCTTATAGCAGGACCAGTAGACAGAAAACTTGCTCGACAAGTGGCCTCTCACTTTCTCTCAACCTTAACTGGAAAAAAAATCGTAAAATTCGACAAAGAACAAGCATTCAAATTCGATGGCCGCAAAACAATGTATATTTTTACAGTCAACAACGGCGGCTTTGTCATTACCAGTGCTGACGACAATATCAAACCAATACTGGCATATTCGACCAATAGCAGATTTCCTCTGCCAATTCAGAGCCCTGAAGTAAAATGGTGGCTCAACCTTTATGCTAAACAAATTGATTATGTGCTGGATAATGGTATAAACCTCACAAAAAAACAGAATCTTTGGCAGAAATATCTCAATGGTAAAATCTCAACACCTAAACCACAAGTAGGTCCATTGGTAAGAAGCACATGGAACCAGCTTGGCGGTGATGATACTTATCCATATAATTACTTCTGCCCTAAGGGTACACCTGTAGGTTGTGTGGCCACAGCTACTGCACAAGTAATGAGATACTGGAGATATCCTGACGTTGGCCGCGGATGGCATACTTATGTCCATCCTAAATTTGGTCGCCTCTCAGCCCGTTTTGATACCACTACACTAGAGTGGAGCAAAATGCCCCTCAATGCCAGTAGCCTAGAAGTAGCACAGCTAAGCTACTCAATTGGTGTTGCATTAGATATGGATTACGAAGAAAGTGGATCAGGTTCATATACATTTGATGTGACTTATATTCTACCAAATTATTTTAAATATAGCGACAGCATAATTTATTATACCCGTTCCTATATTGAAAAAAAGCATAATAAACAGGCATGGATAGACTCCTTGAAAAAACAACTCAATCTAGGTTATCCTATGGTATATGCTGGACATGGGAACGAGGGAGGACATGCTTTTGTCTGCGATGGTTATAATGACCAGGGCCAATTCCACTTTAATTGGGGTTGGGGCGGTTCTTATGATGGTTTCTATGACATAGAAAGCCTATCCCCTGGTAGCAGCGACTTCTCTAAGTCCCAGTCTGCAATTTTTTACATACATCCTCCTAAGGCTGCACCTGATTTCATGGCTGTCAAAACCCAGAGCCCTTTCAAGAAGGGTAAAGACGCTATGCGTTATATTGATGCCATTGACGATAAGATAGCTTACGCTGTGCCTGGCCAATCTACAGGTATAGGGATAACAACTACTGGTGGCGCTACCTGGAAATATTTACCTCTTCCAGATAAATATAAAGGCTATGGCGTTTCAATGATCTATGCTCTCAACAAAGACACCCTCTTTATACCTGTATTTAGTTTTGGAGGGACTGGCAATACTTATGTACTCAAATCTACCGACGGAGGAAAAACATGGACAAAAGTATTAGAGGGGGCAAAGGAAGGAAAAAGCTTCTTTAATGTTATCCACTTCTTCGACGATTTACATGGTGTTGTCCAGGGTGACCCACTAAATGGGGATTTTGAAATTTATACCACACAAGACGGCGGAAATACCTGGACAAGAATAGATGGAGATAACATACCAGATGCACTAAAGGGTGAATATGGTACAGTTGGATTTTATTACGGTAATAAAAACATTGTATGGTACTTTACAAACAAAGGCCGCGTCTTCAGATCCATGGACAAAGGAAAAACCTGGGATATGGTCGCCCTGAAAACTCCTGCTGACTTCGGTGACCCCGAAAATAATGACCGTTGCGAGATTGCTGGTGCTGTGCTCGAAAATGGCATTGGTACAATCATAGAAACTTATGTGGAACACACACCTAATGACACAGCGTACCATTATTATTATTACTCTACAAATGATACAGGCACAACATGGACACAATACACACCTAATAACAAAGTAATAGCAGAACAAATAAGAGTGGTCCCTGGTTCTAATACACTGATTGCTGTTGGTTATGGAATACATTTTACAACCGATGGACAGACATGGAAATCATTCCCATCATATTACAACTTCTACCATATCTACTCGGTCGATCTTGTTAGGGATGATTACGGATACCTGGGATCTTTTAAATGGAGCTTTGCCAATGGTGCTTGGATATTTGGTTATAACGACAAAGCTGTACCAGACTTTAAAACTACTGTAAAAAGAGCATGCCTGGGCAATGATGTTGAGTTCAAAAGCACTTCATTGGGTATGGTTAACTCTCTAACATGGGACTTTGGTGAAGGTGCTAATCCACAAACAGCTACAGGACCTGGCCCTCACTCAGTTAATTATTCCACACCAGGAACAAAGAATATAACCTTGACAATAACTGACGTTAATAACAATCAATCAACATTAACAAAACAGCTTATTGTCGACTCAAAGGCCCCTGATTATCTCTGTCAGATACAGGGTGAAGTATTACCCCTGATCAATAAAACCTATACTTATTCAGTCGAGGACCAAGGCGATAAATATAAATGGGAATTCCCTGCAATATGGACTGTGAAAACTTGGGGTGACACATCTTCCCAACAAGTCCAAATAAAAGGTAACCTGGGCCAGAAAGAAATTAAAGTCACACCATACAATGGCTGTGGCCAGGGACAAAAATCAACATTAATTGTTACTGTTGTGGGTGGCATAGACAACCCTTATCCTAACCCTTCATCTGATTACGTTTATATTGAAAATACTGAGAACTCTACTATTTATGTATATGACCAGGCAGGCAAACTTGTAGAAAAAATCGATAATGCCTCATATCTGACAATACTTAATGTCGCAGACAGCAAATATCAAAGTGGAATTTATTCAGTCGTTGTTATTGACAAAGAAGGGAAAAAGCGCACACTCAAAATCCTAGTAGTTAAATAATTAACCACATCATACAAAAAGCGGCCCTGTCGGGGCCGCTTTTTTATTATAACTAAACACTCCTCCTTATCATAGCCAAACACAAGAAAAAAGGAGAGTATACCCAGCCCTCCTTGACAATAGCGAAACAAATCCTTATCCTTTACAGACTACCTTTCCATAATCCATGAAGATTACAAAACTCACGGGCATATATATCTTTGCCTTCTGGTACATCAAACTCTGCCTTTGGTTCATCTCCTGGATTGAGGAACTTACGGTAAACTTTGCCATCTACAATAAGCTCAATCCACTGAATATAATGCTTTTCCTCCATTGGATGAGCCTGATTCTCACCTACCTTGACAACATACTTTCCATCTACCCGCTCTATGAAAGGAACATGTTTCTCTGTTGAAGATTCGGCTGTCTTCTCCTCTAGTTGCTGCATTGGCTGACCACAGCAAACCAGCTCACCACCACCAACATGCAGCACCTCTACTATATTGCCGCATACATTACATTTGTATACCTGTAACTTTTCCATCTTTAAAATAGTTTTTAGGTTTTACTGATTTAAAATTACACAAAAATGGAGCAGAAAACAAATTTCTGCTCCATTAAATTTCTAAAAACTCGTTTAAATCTTCTTGTAGCAGAGCCACCAATCAAAGCATTCAATCTCACCTTTGGCTTTCTGCTCTTCCCGTTTCTTTTTTAGTTCTACTGTGTTTGCAGGAGGAACAATCACCTTGTCACCAATCAGTTCATTGTTTGGCCAATCTGCTGGAAGAGCTACTCCATAATTGTCAGATACCTGCAAACCCTTCAGAACACGCAAAATCTCATCAAAGTTACGACCAAACTCTGGTGGGTAATAAATAATTGCTCTTACAATTCCATTTGGATCAATGAAAAAAACAGCACGAACTGTCACCGTTCCATTCTCTGGAAGCATTCCAAGCTCATTTGCAACATCACCGTGATCATCTGCAATAATTGGGTATTCGATCTTAACACCCAGATTCTGCTCGATCCATTCTATCCATTTAATGTGTGAGAAAACCTGGTCAATTGACAAACCCAAAAGGTCTGCATTCAACTTGCGGAACTGGTCATAACGCTTCTGGAAAGCAACAAATTCTGTCGTACATACAGGTGTAAAGTCTGCAGGGTGGCTAAAAAGTACCAACCACTTACCTGAGTAGTCAGCAGGAAGATGCTTAACACCATGTGTGGTATTAACTGTCATTTCTGGAAATTTCTGTCCAATCTTAATCATAGCTCTTAGTTTTTTTGATTTATTTTTGCATTAACAAATATAAATAATTTAGAATTATTCAAAAATAATAATTAATTAAATTTACAATTTTTAACATTTTTACTTTCTCTAAAAAATATATTAAATTTCACAGAAAAAAGCAATGACACGCAAGGTTTTAACATTAACACTTATTACATTATTAATCACCCTTTTAGCAGCTTGTTCTCTATTTAAAAAACAGGTTACATTTTCGTTCACAGATACTGTGCAAGCCACTATTCCATCTACAATCAGTATTAACACTCCTTTTAATATTCCTATCCCCCCTGTTAGTACATCCGCTACCAGAGAATTCGAAAATAAACATACAGCTCCAGATCTTCTGCAGGAAGTAGCACTTACAGATCTTTCTATGACAATCACACAGCCAGCAACAGAAGATTTCTCATTTTTAAAAGAAATTTACATCTATATACAGAAACCTGATGGTTCAGACGAAAAACTTATAGCCTCAGCTACAAATATAACATCCACTGCCAAGACTATATCTCTCACATGTACACAGGAGAATCTTGTGCCCTACCTGCAGGAATCCTCATACAAACTTCGACTTAAAGTCAAAGCCAAAGAAATTCTTACTCACGATGTTGATGTGGCCATAAACCTTCGCTTTCGCGTAACAGCACAGCTTTTAAAATAAATCATTCCCGAACTTTGTTCGATAACCATTCCTATTAATATCTTTTTAACAGACTGCAAGCATAGCAAACTTGGTTCTATCTCATTATTTGAATAACTTTGCAAGTTAATTAACATGCTATCAACAAATGGACTGGATAGAAGTATACGGTGCACGGGAACATAATCTCAAGAATCTTGATATCAGAATACCACACAATAAACTAACAGTAATAACAGGTCTGAGCGGTAGCGGCAAATCATCCCTGGCCTTTGACACTATTTATGCCGAAGGGCAACGTCGCTACCTGGAAACCTTCAATGCCTATGCTCGTCAATTTGTTGGAACACTCAAACGTCCAGATGTAGATAAAATAAATGGTCTCTCTCCAGTTATTGCCATTGAGCAAAAAACTGTAGGCAAAAATCCGCGCTCTACAGTCGGCACTATTACAGAAATTTACGATTTTCTTCGATTGTGGTATGCTCGCGCCGCTGATGCATTTTCTTATGTAACGGGCGAGCAGATGGTCAAGTACACAGACGAGCAGATAGTGGAACTTATCCGCTCACAGCTCAAAGGGCAGAAAGTCCTCATCCTAGCACCTGTTGTCAAAGCACGCAAGGGCCATTACAAAGATTTATTCGAGAAATTTTACAAATTAGGATTTTCTCAAGCTCGAATAGATGGTCAGCTAACAGATGTAAACCCTGGTATGCGGCTGCAACGCTACAAAACACATAATATCGAAATAGTTATTGACAAAATCATTGTACCCCTGGATAATAGTGACTCTGGTGGCATGAGCAGATTGAAAAAATCCATTCAGCTGGCAATGAAATATGGCAAAGGCACGATAATGATTATGCTCAAAGGCAGCGGAGATATCCGTTATTATAGCCGGAAACTTATGTGCCCCACCTCAGGCATATCGTATGATGAACCTGCACCAAATACTTTTTCCTTCAACTCACCCGAGGGTTACTGTCCAAAGTGCAAAGGCCTGGGTTACATTGAGAAAATCGACGTAAAAAAGTTAATCCCAGACCCCGGTAAATCTATTTATAACGTAGCCATCCAGCCGCTTGGAAAATTCCGCTCCAGTATTCTCTTCTGGCAAATAGAAGAAATCCTCAAACAGGAAGGCTTTGACATCAAAACTCCCGTAAAGGATCTGTCAGACACAGTACTGGAAAAAATTCTATACGGCACAGACCAACAGTTGAGGCTCTCCAACACACCACTGGGAGATCTGGCTAAATTTTACACCAAATACGAAGGTATCGTCAATGAGCTTCTTTATGGCACATTAGCCGAAAAAGGTGAAAAGCTTAAAGATTATTTCCACAAAGAGACTTGCCCTGTCTGTCACGGAACACGCTTGAAAAAGGAGGCTTTATACTTCCATATAGAGGGCAAATCAATTGCCGACCTGGCCATGATGGACATAGAAGAACTTTATGGTTGGCTAGATGGTATCGAAGACAGATTATCCAACCGTCAACGCCAGATATCAGCAGAAATCCTCAAGGAGATACGTTCACGTCTTAAATTTTTACTTGACGTTGGTGTGGGATATCTTTCCCTTAACAGGCCTGCCGCTACTCTCTCAGGTGGTGAGGCACAGCGCATACGTCTGGCCACACAAATAGGATCACAACTCGTTAATGTGCTTTATATACTCGATGAGCCAAGTATTGGCCTCCATCCACGTGACAACCTGCGTCTGATTGACTCGCTCAAACGACTTCGAGATGCACAGAACACAATAATTGTTGTGGAGCATGACCAGGAAATCATGCTTCAGGCTGACTATTTAGTAGATATGGGGCCAGGTGCTGGACGATGCGGCGGACATATCGTAGCACATGGTAAACCACAGCAAGTACTGAAAACTGATTCACTCACAGCACAATACCTCAACGGCAAAAAGCAAATACCCATACCAGAACAAAGGCGCAAAGGCAATAGCAAATTTATCACTCTCCGTGGCGCACGTGGTAATAACCTGAAAAACATAACAGTATCATTCCCTCTGGGTAAATTCATCTGCATAACAGGTGTATCGGGCAGCGGTAAATCTACTTTGATCAACGACACGCTTTATCCAATCATTGCTCAAAAACTCTATCATTCTAATCTCACACCTCTAGAATACGATGAGATAGAAGGCATTGAGAACATCAATAAAATCATTGTGGTTGACCAGACACCAATCGGACGTACACCCAGGTCTAACCCAGCCACATATACCAAAGTTTTTACACACATAAGACAAATATTTGCCCAGACTCCTGTGGCAAAAATCAGGGGCTATACTCCCAGCACATTTTCCTTTAATGTCAAAGGCGGCAGATGTGAAGCATGCAAAGGTGCAGGAGTCAAGGTGGTGGAGATGAAGCTCATACCTGATGTTTACGTCACCTGCGATGTGTGTGGTGGTAAGCGTTATACACCCGAGACACTGGAGGTCAGATACAAGGGCAAAACCATTGCCGATGTTCTGGATATGACTGTCAATCAAACTGTTGAATTCTTTGAAAACCACCCCAAAGTCCTGACAATTCTGCAAGCACTGCAGGATGTAGGGCTTGGTTACATCAAACTCGGCCAGAGTTCCACAACACTCTCCGGCGGTGAGGCACAGAGAATAAAACTGGCGGCAGAGCTAGCCAAAAAAGCCACTGGCAAAACTTTATACATACTCGACGAGCCCACCACAGGCATGCACTTTGACGATATACAAAAACTGCTTAATGTCCTGCACCGTCTTGTAGATATGGGTAACACGGTTATTGTCATTGAGCATAACCTGGATGTAATTAAAAACGCAGACTGGATTATTGACCTGGGATCAGAAGGAGGCCGCCAGGGCGGTGACATAGTCTGCCAGGGCTCACCCGAAGACCTTGCCAGGTGCAAGAAAGGCTGGACAGGTAAATTCCTGGCACAGGTGCTCAGCAAGAAGCAAAATATACAGTAATGAAAGCAAAGCAGTCGGTGATAGCACCTTTACATCCATGGATTGTATTGCTGTGCCAAAAGGGACTGCGATCTAGAAGATGTAGGACACGGCTTTGAGATAAAAGAGAGTGGTGAGTATAATTTGTTTGAAAATTACACTGTAAAAAATACGATAGTCGGGTACTTTATCATACGTTAGGCAAAAGACCAAATGAATTCCGTCGCTGCACAGCTCTGTCGGTA
>JALVRO010000167.1 GCA_027031265.1 Bacteroidales bacterium
TTTTATAAGGTTTTCGTTTGATTTTGGATAAATTATATCAAGAGATGAGGGAGATACAAATATCGTGTTTGGATATGCGCCCTTGTGTGCCTGGGTATCGACTCCCAATGCCCCGCCGGTTATAATAGTATATTTTTTTGATAGTTTTTTTGATAAAAGATAAGTTGTCTCTTTTGTGTATTTACTTGCTTTTCTGCTTCCTACAATTGCGATTTTCGGTTTTTCAAGCAGAGACAAATCTCCTTTATAAAAAAGTTCAAATCCGTTAAAACTAATTTTTTGCATATTTTGCCAGCTCGTCTATTGTGATTACGTCAACATTTTTTAAAATGTCTTTTGAATTTTTTATGGTTTCAAGTGTAATTTTATGAGGATGGCCTATTGCTATGGCGTATCCTCTTTTTTTTGCAATTTTTACGGCTTTTTTAAGCTGATTTCTGATATAGTTTTTTTCATGGATATTATCTAAAAAGATATCTCTTTGAAAGAGGGGAATACGGTGTATTGTATCAATTTCAACAGACTTAGAATCAGGAGTGGTTTTGGAGTCTATAAATCCTAAATTGTCATTTTTTAAAGCAATAAATAAATAATTCATAGCTTGTAGGTTTGATGTGAATTTGCTTCCCGTATGATTGTTTATAAATTTAACATTTGGAAATTCTCTTTTTATTTCGTCAATTTTGTTTTTAATTGTTTCGTATGAATCTTTTGCAAGCAGTGTTTTTGGTTCCGGATGTGCAAAATTTATGGCTTCCATAGGCACATGGACCATATAATCTTTAAACATTTTTGCATAAAAAGGGGTGTTTGGATGTCTTTTTGTAGGAGGGAAAAAAGACGGCGTTATTTTATACGGAACGGATTTTATTAATTTGACCTGATTTCTAAAGGCGACATCGTCAATAATTAAAACAAGTTTCGGTTTGTTAGTATGAATTTTTTTATTTACGGATTTTGTCTGTATTGATGAAGGCCTGTTTTTTTGTTTTTTTACCGCTTCGATATAATCTATTATTTCTGAATTGGAAGTTTTTATATAAGTGTTTTGTGAATGTTTTTTGGTTTCTTTTTTGTATTTATTAATTTCATTTGAGAGTTTGTTTACTTTTTGTTGAAGTTGTGAAAGTGTGTGTTTGTATGAATTTATCTCTTTTTGCGACTGTTTTTCATTTAAAACATACCCTGTGATAAAAGCTCCCAGTGCAATAACGGTTATTAACAGAGCAAATATTAAATATTTGTAAAAAGAAAAAGAAGTTTTTTTCGTCTTTTTACTTTTTTTTCTTACGGTTTTCTTTTTCATTTTTGAAGAATGATTTCCACTTCAAGTGTTTCAATGTCCTGATTTGAAGAAGTTTTAATATGTATGTCTTTTACGTTAAGGTATTTTTTGACTACATTTATAAGTTCTGATTTCATCTCATCAAGATTGTCAACTTTTGTATTTGCCCTTTCATACGCAAGCATCATCATAAGTCTGTCTTTTGCAACGTCTTTGCTTTTTTTCTTT
>JALVRO010000168.1 GCA_027031265.1 Bacteroidales bacterium
AAGTTAGTCAAACACCTGTACAATGAAAAAAAATTATCTTCTTATCCTTCTAGTGCCTGTCTTAATTTTATTTTCCTGTCAGCGGCAGAGCTCTCCTTCTGGTAAAATCATAGATTTTGGGGATTACACCCTTTCGAAAATAAATTTGCAAACCCCTTATAACGAACTCAGTGAATGGCAAAAGCAAGTAGTCAGCAATCTGGTCAAAGCAGCTACCTATGCAGATTCAATCTTTTTTATCGAGAATGCAGGAGACTATGCCGGCCTTCTTCACACCATAAAAGAGGAAAAGACACGGCTTAGATTCAGAATAAACTTTGGACCATGGGATATTTATCATAGTAACCTACCTTTTGTCGAAGGTGTCCCCAGTAAGCCCAAAGGCGCATATTTTTATCCACAGGATATGATTCTGTCAGAATTCTACAATTTTACAAACACTTGCAAGTTTAGTCATTACACAATGATTAGGCGTGATAAGCAGGACAGGCTAATGTGCGTTCCTTATCATATTTATTTCAAGACTTATTTAGACTCAGCCATCTACTACATACGACAGGCCCAGCAAAAGAGCCAGGACACAGCATTGAATAATTACCTTGAGACACTGATAACAGGGCTGGAAACAGACGGTTATTACGACACATACAAAAAATTTATTAACCTTGACAGCAGGATAGAATTCATCTTTGGTCCCACTGAAATTAGCACAGACAAACTACTGAATCTCAAGGCAGAACATCAGGCTTTTGTATTGATAAAAGATGACAGCCTGAGCAAAAAACTCAACCAATTTGACGCCTGGCTAAAATATTTGCAGAAAGCTCTCCCTGTACCCGAACAATATAGGAGTGAGGAACCAGGCTCCAGTTCATTGATAGCAGTCTATGATGCTGTTTTCCTGGGAGGTAGCGCCAAAGCAGGTGTACCGCTCATCTCTACTACAATACCATTTAATGCCCAATTCCAGATTAATGTAGGCACTAAAAATATCCAGTTGCGAAACGTGATAGATGCAAAATATCAAGGCATAATACGTCCTATATCTGAGAAAATAATAGTACCCAGCCAGGCAAAGTATATAACACGTGATGCATTCCGCACAATAACTTTGCTTTTTGAGATTGGTAACTCACTGGGTATCAGAAATACTATAGATGGTAAAGGATCAGTACGCCAGGCACTGAAAGAATTTTACACAGTCAGTGTTTATATCAAAAATTATTTAATGGTGCTTTTCCTCGCCGAAAAATTACACAGCGTAGATGAGCTTACAGGGCCGATTAAAGACTACTATTACACATTTGTCGTTAATCTAATCAGAGGAATCCGCTGGGGTAGCGGAAACGACTATGGATTAGCCAATCTAGTGATTCTCAATTATTTACACAAAAAAGAAGCCATAAGTTTCATGCCTACAGACCAGCTCATTATTAATTATGAAACAATGAAAACATCCATACAGGAATTACTCAGACATATTCTCATTATCCAGGGTAATGGCGACTACTCAGCAATGGCAAAATTAATTTTGAGCAATAAATATATTTCAGCAGATTTGCAGGAATTGGTACGTGATCTGAATGATACAAAAATACCAATCGATATTTATATCAATCCAGTTAAATTCTAAACAATCAGAAAAATGATCAAAAGAAAGAGATTATTTGCGATAATTAACATCTTGATTTTTACAGGAGCACTTGTTGTATTGGTGCTGGTTTTTACAAACTCCAAAAAATCAGCAGACGAAAAAGAACAGGTAATCAACAGCTTAACCTATCTAGCGTTGAAACAAGTGCATTATCATCCCCAACCCTTTGATGACAAGCTATCAGAGGAAATATTCAACGAAACACTCAAAAACTTCGATCCAGGCAAACGCTTTTTTACACAAGATGATGTGCAGCGTCTGAGCATTTACAAATATTTACTGGACGACCTGATTCGCAACTCCAACTTTAGTTTTCTCGATGCAGTGATACAAACTTATCAAAAACGTTATAGCCAGGTCAAAGATTTTTATAAACAAATCCTCTCACATCCATTTGATTTTGACAAAGACGAAAGCATTGAACTAGACCCCGATAAACTAGATTTTCCAAAGGACACAAACGAACTAAAGGAAAGATGGCGTAAAATCTTTAAATACGAAACACTTATCCGTCTCAACTCATACATTAACCTGCAGGAAAAAGCACGAAAGAAAAGCGATACTGTCAAAATAAAATCTGTCCAGGAACTGGAAGCCAAAGCTCGCAAAGAAGTAATGAAACAGTATGACAACTGGTTCGAATTTATGGACAAGCTAAACCGTAAAGACTGGTTCAGCCTATATATCAACTCAATAACAGGTGTTTTTGACCCTCACACCGAGTACATGCCACCAAAGCTCAAGGAAGATTTCGATATATATATGTCTGGCAAATTAGAAGGCATTGGCGCCACTTTGCAATACAAAGATGGTGAAATAAAAGTCGTCAAAATCATACCAGGAGGCGCTGCATGGAAAGAAGGTGAGCTAGAAGTAGGCGATGTGATCCTAAAAGTAGCACAGGGCGATAAGCCTCCTGTTAGCGTCGTCGGTTGGCGGCTGGACGATGCCGTGCGCCTTATTCGCGGTCCCAAAGGTACAAAAGTACGTCTGACCGTTCGCAAAGTGGATGGATCTATAAAGGAAATCTCAATCATTCGCGACGTTGTTATAATCGAAGAAACTTATGCACGCTCTGCAATACTATCCTTGCCTGGTAGCAAAAAGCGCTATGGATATATCTATTTCCCCAACTTCTACGCTGATTTCAATAACCCCAATGGCCGCCGTGTTTACAAAGACGTTAAGAAAGAATTAGAAAAACTGCAAAAAGAGCATATTGATGGACTTATTATTGACTTGCGTAATAATGGTGGCGGATCACTCGATGATGTGATTAAAATTGCTGGTTTCTTTATCAACAAAGGCCCTATTGTACAGGTACGTGACCGTAAAGGTAATGTAAAAGTATTCCAGGATCCTGATGCTTCTATCCTATACAAAGGACCTATGCTTGTTATGGTTAATGAATTTAGTGCATCGGCTTCTGAAATCTTTGCTGCTGCTATGCAGGATTACCACCGTGCTGTTATTATGGGATCAAAGCACACACACGGCAAAGGCACTGTGCAAAACATTCTTAACTACGACCAGTTTGTTACAAACAAAGCTCTCAAACCACTTGGTGCCCTCAAGATCACTATCCAGAAATTCTACAGGATAAATGGAGGATCCACACAGCTCAAGGGCGTTACCTCTGACATCGTTGTCCCAGACCAATTTATGTTTATCAAAACAGGCGAAAGAGAAGAAGACTATCCCCTGCCCTGGGATAAAATCAAACCAGCTAAATACACTGTGTGGAAACCACATTACAAACTCGACCGCATCGTTGCAAATGCAGAGAAACGGATTAATAGCGACAGCACATTCAAAATAATTACCGAATATGCACACGTTCTGGAGCAATCACGTAACAATTCCTGTATTCCTCTGCAACTGGACAAATACCGCCAGATTCAAGAAAAACGCCGTCAGAACGCAAAACCATTTAACCGCCTGCGCCGTGCAAAGAAAAATATCGTCATTCACATACTAAAAACAGACAAACAGCGTTTCCAGACTGACACAATTGCCAAAATCCGCTATGAAGACTGGCTAAAAAACCTCAGAAAAGACATGTATCTGCCAGAAGCAGCAAATGTGCTCAATGACATGACCAGAAGATAATCTACAGATCTTACCGGCAAACAAGTTAAGGAGGTGCCCTTGGCACCTCCTTTCTGTAATCCTGCACAAAGGTTAATGCAGTTACAAAATAATCTTTGACTAATTTGGAACTTTTCCACACCATACAATAGTCAGTTTTCCTTCAGGACTGGCATAAAACACCACTGTCTCTCCACTGTTGCAGGATAATACCATCGTAATGAATAAAAATTTTGAACAATACCCGCCTCGATAACAACCTAATAAACAAGTTATTACATGCTTACAGCCTTTACTTTAACATTCATTAACAAAATTAGACTTGCTTTTCTTAATCAAACTGTCTTATATTAGTAGTGTCTTAATTCACTAAGACACTAAAACAGTAAAACACATTAAAATGCTTAGTATCAGCAATCTTAGTTTCAGCTACAAACGTCATCCGTTGTTTAATCAGCTCCAGCTAAACCTTGAGCCTGGTAAAATTTACGGACTACTTGGCAAGAATGGCGTTGGCAAGACAACGCTCCTCAAGCTTGTCTCTACCCTACTCTATCCCCACGACGGACAGATAACTATCAATGGCATCAATTCTACCAAACGTCATCCCCAGTACTTATCCTCTTTTTACCTTATCCCAGAGGAATTCAGTCTGCCTCAGATGAAAATGTCCACTTATCTGAAGGTTTATGCTCCTTTTTATCCTTCTTTCGATGAGCAGATGTTTCACAAAATAATCAAAGAATTCGAGCTCGAGCAAGACAGAGTACTCACTCGCATGTCTTATGGCCAGAAAAAGAAATTTCTCATTGCCTTTGGTCTGGCTACCAACACACCCATCTTACTTATGGACGAGCCAACTAACGGCCTGGATATCCCATCGAAATCCCAATTTCGTCGCACAGTGGCTGAGAATTTAGCCCAGGACCGTATTGTAGTTATCTCAACCCATCAGGTAAAAGATGTCGAAGGTCTTATCGACGACGTGATTATACTCCAGGATGGTGTGATTATCTTCCAGGGTAATCTTTTCGACATTAACGAGCATCTGACTGCAGTTATGTTATCACAAGAGCCTATCGATGATAAAAATGTTATTTATTATGAACCTGTGCTCGGTGGTTATCTGACTCTGACCAGGGTCAACGAATCACATCCTCCACATCGCATTGACCTGGAGCTACTGTTCAATGCTGTAATCTCCAGACAAGAAGTATTCAACCAAATCTTTAAAAACTAAGGCCATGGAAAGCAAAACATTTTCTCTCAGACGTATAAGTCTGGTATTTAAATACAACTTCATAACTTATGCCCGCTCCTATATGACTTATTTTGCTGCATTGATGGGAGTCATTTTAATAATCTTCCTGCTATCACTGCTCTCTGGCAATGCCACTAATAGCTTCTTCATTTCCTGGTTCTCTACTTCACTTATTTTTACTTCTATAATAATTCCAGGGATGGGCTTCCGTGAGCTCAGAAGTAAGACAGCTGCCACAACTTACCTAACATTACCTGCTTCTACAACAGAAAAATTCATCGTGCCATTTCTTCTCACAACCATAGGAGCTATATTGGCTCAGTTTCTGATGTTTGCACTATTCAATCTTTTAGCAATTGTATTGGCAGGGTTCTTTCACACACAACTGGAATTTTACCAGTTCTGGAACAGTCCAGATTTCTGGGATTTGATTAAAGCCTATTTCATATTACATTCTCTTTTCTTCTTTGGCGCTACAGCCTTCAAAAAATCACAGATACTCCAGACAATATTATGGACAACTGTGATACTCAGCACAATAGGAATAATTATAGGCCTTACGGCAGCTACAATGGCACACAACCTGATTGAGAGCTACAACTTCAACTTACTGGCAATTGCTATTAATAACGAAAAAATCAAAAACACCATACAAATAACAGGCAAGATAATAACCACACTTATCGTTCTGCTCCTGTGGCTAGCCAGTTATTTCAAACTTAAAGAAAAAGAAGTAGTCTAACCTAAAACTCAGGTATCATGCAATTCAATGAATCAAAACCAATATATCTGCAGCTTGTGGACTTTTTCCTTGACCAGATCATAAGCGGCAAATTCAAACCAGGAGACCGCGTGCCATCTGTCAGGACACTGGCAGCACAGGCACAGGTCACCCCAAATACTGTCAACCGTGCCTATCAAATCCTATATGACAAAGGTGTGATTTTCCAAAAACGCGGACTGGGTTATTTCCTCGACGAAAAAGCCCCTGACCTGGCACGAGAGATAAAACGCCAACAGTTCATCACAGAAATTTTACCCCTGGTGTTCAAGGAAATGCAGGTTCTGGGCATCACTGTAGATGAACTCTCTCAATTATTTAACCAATATCTAAAAAACACAAAAATCTCAGACCAATGAAACGTATAAAAGCATCCAATATTCTAATAATAACTGTAATCGTCCTATTGTTTGGCTATATACTCTTCATCATTATCGCAGAGTACAATATAGTCAAAAAATACCAGGACAAGGAAGCAGAAGGCATCGACCTTCTGACAGCGACTAATGCCATGGCCCTCCCACATTTCTCCACAGTGGTCGTCACCGGGCAAAACTCTCTACAAATAAAAAAAGACAATAGCTACAGAATAAGCGTATCTGCGAATAATGCCAATTTCCTGGTCAAAAACGACACATTATGGGTACAAAGTGTAGCTATTGTCGGGGCTCCTGATCTGAAAAATATTATCGCTCATGACAAAGCAGTGGTTTACGCCAGAGTTGACGCAGACTATCTTAATATCCTGACTGATAACAATGCTATGGTAGTGTTCAAAGACTCCAGAATCAGCTATTTAAGAGCCTCATGCTCAGATAAATCCAAAATTATTATGAGTAATACACCTGTCCAGAAACTATCACTTAAACTGATAGACAAGGCAAAAGCAAAACTTCTCACTACAATTGACACACTTACAGGTTACACAGAATCAAATACAAACCTGACTATATCACAGGTCAAATACAAGGACATAAAAATTGACGGTAATCTAACAAAAGTGGAAATCACTCATTCCAATTCTCCTTTTAAAGTCGAAATCGAAAATCACTAAAACCATGAGAAAAATAATCTTACTAATACTCCTGGCCCTACCCTTGCTGTCTTTTTCACAGCCTGGTCTCAAAGCGGGCACTGGCATTATAATAGGGGTTGTTATTGACAATCAAGACAAACCCCTGCCCTACGCCACAGTACTTCTGTATAATGACAAAGATTCCCTGGTCAATGGCTATCTGACTGATACAACAGGGCTATTTGTCCTCCGCGACATTCCATTCGGCTCTTATTCTGTGGAGGTTAAATTCATGGGATTTAAGGCAAAGAAAATAACAGACATACAGGTTACAAAAAAGCAACGTATCCTGCAGATTGGTAAAATTAAAATAGAACCAGACGTCAAACAGCTCGAGGGGGTCACCGTCACAGGCACTGCCACAGGAAATGTAGTTTACAAAATTGACAAAAAAGTCATTTACCCCAGCAAAAACATACAGAGCACTGGCGGCTCAGCCGTTGATGTCTTGCGCTCTGCCCCTTCAGTACAGGTGGACTATGAGGGCAATGTATCCCTTCGCGGTAGCCAGAGCTTTAAGGTCCTTATTAATGGCAAACCAACTGCCCTCGATGGTAACGAAGCTCTTAAACAAATACCTGCTTCCAGCATTGAAAAAATAGAAATAATCACAAATCCATCGGCTAAATATGACCCGGACGGCGTGGCAGGTATAATCAATGTTATTACAAAATCTAAGGCTGACCATGGGCTGAGCGGTAAATTTGAAATAGGCGCAGACAACTATCGTGGCAAAAATGCAGACATTATCCTGCGCTACCGCAATTCTAAATACGAAATCCTCGGCCAATTCACATACATGGACAAGAATAATATCTTTGGCTTCTCACAGGACCGCACAACCAACGATACGCTTGCTTTTGCCATGCACAGCCAGGGACAGATGAATAGCTTCTACGGTAACACTACAGGACGCCTGTCCCTTAACCTGTTCCCAAACGAGAATAACACACTGACACTCAATCTGCAATACGGGCAGAAAAAATTCGGCTCTGCGTTTGACTCCAGACTAAACACAACACTTGGAAATATCCTTAACCTCTATTTCCTGCAGTCTTCCATATTTGACTATAGAGGAAATCTAGCTCAGGCCGACCTTACCCTTGAACACAAATTCTCTGATAAAAAGAAACTTACAGGATATTTATTGTACTCTACTTTTTCTCCCAATAAAGTTAATCAAATCATTATGGATACAACAGACAGCGACTGGCAAACAATAGGAATAAACCCATATCGCCAGCAAAGTATTGAAGCCATTAGAGAGAAAAAAGCCAGGGCACAGGTGGACTATGAGCAGCCTCTCGGTCAAAAAGGCAAGCTTGAAGCAGGTGCTGCATACCGCTACTTGGAGAACCCCGATGAGTACAAGTATTACATCTTTGACCATTCCAATAAGGACTGGATGTTACTAAGCAATTACTCCTCATCAATCTCATACTTCAGAAACATCTATGCAGGCTATCTGACAATCACAGTGCCAAACAAAATAATTGACCTCAAGCTAGGGCTTAGAAGCGAATATACAGACCGCAAAATAATTGACCTGGACAACACACCTTACACTTATCACAAACTAGACCTGTTCCCTACTCTACACATGAGCAAATCTCTACCACACAATCAACAAATACAGCTTAGCTATAGCCGACGTATTAACAGACCTTCAAATATGCATCTCAACCCCACACCCGTGCGCATAGACAACTACACACAGCAAATAGGTAATCCTGCGCTCAAACCAGAATATACCAACTCCTTTGAACTGAGCTATCTGAACAAATTCGGCATGAACTCCCTAACACTGGAAGCATACATCCGCCAATCAAAGGGGAAATTTAGCCAGACACAAAGACCCGATGGCCAGCTCATGACCATAACATGGGACAACATTGACCGCGAAACATTCACTGGCCTGTCTGTGAGTGGTAATTTTGTCCTGCTAAAAATGCTCATGCTATCTACATCCATCGATGCATATTACGACAGGCTCAATAGCTCGCTCGATGGACAGCCTATTGCTAAAGAGGTGTTCTCTTGGCAAGGACGAACATTCTTGATGATTATGCTACCAACCAGCACTATCTTGCAGCTTGGCGGCTTTTACATGGGACGCGAGCTAAGCCTGCAGGGCCAGCGCAAGCCTATATTCTTAACATTTGCAGGCCTGCGACAGAATCTGTTTAAAAACAAGCTCACTATCTCCATGATGGCTCTCGCACCTTTCCAGCGCCCCAAATTCACCATCATTAACAGCGACGAGCACTTCAACTCACAGATTGAAATTCAATTCCTCAAGCCACTGGTATCATTCACTGTCACCTATCGCCTGCGTAATTTCAGAGAACAATTCCAGCACAAACCACAGGACGGGGAAAAACAGCAATCAGTACCATTCATGGGACAAGGGATTTACTAATTGTCAGGTAGAAAATTTTTTGACTAACTGGCTACATGTTTAGACAAAAAACACGGGGCTCCTCTCGGTAGCCCCGTGTTCATACTTTAACGATAAGCAACCATCTAATTGTCAGATAGAAGCAAAAGGCGATCTCTTACCCACTTCTCTGCCTGGTAAATATTCTGGAAAATGTTACGTTTTACTTTACCCGCTAAATGGGCAATGTCATCATCACTTTTCTTTAACCTCAATATCAATTCTTGAATATACATGTCAAATCCAAACCTGGAGATAGGATCATCTGGAGCAACATAGGCAAAAACTACAATGCCCTGCTCATACGACGTCTTTACCAAATTATCTATTGCCCAGTTGTACAGATCCTCTGTTATGGGATAACGCACACTAAAAAAATCCATTATCACTGCCCTGACTTCATTATCTTGCACCGCACGAAGATAATCCCTGAAACCATCCTTAATGTCTTCCACAGACACAGAATCCTCAAAATCAATCGTCCAACTGGCTTTCAATATTTTATTAACAGAATTATATGATAAATCGACTACTTTCTTCTGCTCAGTCATGATAAATTATTCTTTACTAATTAATAATCTCCCAGTGTCTCAGGTAACTGCTTGAGAGCCTCTTCTTTTTGTTCCTGTGTAGGCGGCTTACCATGCCAACGATGGTCGTCTTCCATGAAATCCACGCCCTTACCCATGACTGTGCGCATAAGAATCATTACAGGTTTACCCTTACCTGTGCGCTCACGGGCCTCGTATAGCTTACCCACAATATCTTCCATGTCATTACCATCTGCATGCAATACATCCCAACCAAAGGCGCGCCACTTGGCCTCCAGGTCACCCTGGTACAGAACTTCATGCACAGGACCATCTATCTGCTTGTCATTATAATCAATCGTTGCAATGAGATTGTCCACCTTCTTGGCTGCTGCAAACATAGCAGCTTCCCAGATCTGTCCTTCCTCTATCTCACCATCACCCATAAGCACATAAACCAGGTATGGATCACCGTCCATTTTCTTAGCCAGAGCCGCACCTACTGCAACAGACAAACCCTGTCCGAGCGAACCAGAAGCAACACGCACACCAGGTAGTCCCTCTGCTGTCGCAGGATGACCCTGAAGACGGGAATCTATCTTACGGAATGTGGCAAGCTCCTCAAGCGGGAAATAACCTGTACGGGCCAGCACACTATACCATACTGCCGAGATGTGTCCATTTGACAGGAAAAACATATCCTGTCCCTTGCCCTCCATGGTAAAATTCTTTGGATCATGTCTGAGAACCTCAAAATACAATGCCACAAAATAGTCTGCGCAACCAAGTGCACCGCCCGGATGTCCCGACGCTGCATCTGCTATCATTCGTACAACATCACGTCTGACCTGTGTTGCTATCTTTTTCAGTTTTTCAATATCCGCCATTTTCCTAAATTTGAATAGATGATTACAAAGATAAAACCTTTAACAATTTTGCGAAATTTTTTATTATGAACATCCACTACACACCTGAAGCAGAGAATATTAAAATAAAACTATCCAGATGGCTAACGACAAAACCGCAGTTTATCCACCTTGTCTATAGCAAGACAGACGCATTATTGACCCTAGTCTCCTATATCACCGAAAATCACGAAACTAAAAGAATAATATCTTTGCGGGGCCTTGAACATTACACAGATAAATTCAAAAAATTTTTTCCGCTCTCACAATTTTTAACCATTGACTCTGGCCTTAGCCTCGAACAGATAAGCAATGAACTACGACCAGGCGACCTCTTTATTATCTCTAACCCAATCCCTTATATAGGATGCCTTTATCCTGTCAAGCGTATTCTCAATTTATGTCAACGCATAGGCTGCTATATGATCTTTGACCTGAGCCTGTCCTATTTCTGGCTGGGATACGACTTACAGAAAACCGCTCTATCACATGTAATATTCTCTCTCAATCCCCTGGAGCCAGACTCTTCTCCTGTTGCAATCATAGCACCAGAATTGCATAAAAATTTTATATTGGGTCAGGTTAAAAACTGGCCTTATAACATCGACTTATCAGACGAGACAAAACTGCGGATACTTAAAACTCTTTCAGATCTTGGTCAGAGACTGGATAAACTACTCTTAAACCACGGCTTTATACACCACTGCGACAAACAAATCCCAACGCATAGGACATACTCCATTCCTGAGAAAATAAACCCCTGTCAACTATCTGCTATCCTGCAATATACGCAAATAGCCCATTACATAAACACAGACAAAAAATTAGTTTGCATAAAAATATATGGACTTACTAAACAAAACCTTCAGGAATTTGACACAATTATAAACAAAATTAAATAAGCGGCAAGCTCATGGGTGTGAGACTATCCTGGACTAAATGAATAAAATAACCAAGGCCAACATTCTTTAAAGACCAGATCCCAAATTTATCTATTGAAAAAGTTTCCTGAGGAGTAAATGATAGAACTAAAGCTAAAGCGATCATTAATGAATAACTATGAAAAGATTTTCTATGAAAAGGAGAAGTGGGAGGCTCTAAAATGTCAGGCAACATCGCACCCCATGCAGTAATGGCTCCTCCCAGCATAGCTTTAGATCCTATAGTTAAATAATCTTTGAATTTCAATGTCTTGGGATCATCTACTTTGCGAATTTCATTACCTAAAACCAGTAATGCCCCTATTGCAAAACCAGTTAAAGTATGTGTCCTTCTATTTGGCATAACTTTCTTTTTAGAAGTTTAAAATTAACTAATCTTTACCTTATCTCCTCCAAAAAACAATAGAATTTTACTGTCCCGTTTCTGTCCCGTTTCGGACTGCCCGTTAAAAGCAAACCCGCTCTGAGAGCGGGTTTGTGCATTTTCCCGTGCCCAGGGTCGGACTCGAACCGACACGGGCTTTGCGGCCCACAGGATTTTAAGTCCTGCGCGTCTACCACTTCCGCCACCTGGGCACTATAAATAAAAAAAGGTGGAGCGAGTGACGGGACTCGAACCCGCGGCCCCAACCTTGGCAAGGTTGTGCTCTACCAACTGAGCTACACTCGCTTCCCACAACCTTGAATTGCGTTGCAAATATATATATTTTCATAGATAACCTCCAAATTTTTTTCGGAAAAAAATTCATACTTTCGTAAAAATTACGTATTAAACATTAATATGAAATCTAGCAATAAACATAAATTAATCTTATTCACAGACATAGATGGCACACTACTAGACCAGGAGCGCAATATATCCAAACAAAATGTTAAAGCCCTACGCGAGGCACACCGGCTGGTGAGAGTTGCAATATCAGGGCGTAACCTTACGAGTGCACGTCGCGTGCTACCACCTCACCTGCCTATTGATTACCTTGTTTTTTCCAATGGTGCCGGAATCATAGACTGGCACACAGATGAGATTATTTATTCACGCAACCTTGCCCCAGGCCTGGCTCGTGAACTAGCTCTCTATCTTATCAAACAAGACATAACTTTCACTGTCCACCGCCATATACCTGACACTCATTTTTACCTTTACCATGTGGGAGGGTATCTGCCTCAGGATCTGCCAATGCGCAATTCCTATTACATGGAATACATTGCAGAGCTGGATTCAATTGACCAGATCGGACAGAGCACCTGCATTATTTGCATGCTTGAGCCAGAAGAAAAACAATTCTACGACCTAAAACACAGTCTACAGCTATTTGCGGATAAAATCTCTATCACCCGTACTACATCTCCCTTTACACACCGTAATATCTGGCTTGAAATATATGACCACGGGGTCAACAAAGGTAAGACAGCAGCCCATCTGTGTCAGATGCTTGGCATAGACCCTAGCCGAACAATCGGAATTGGTAATGACTATAATGACCTGAGCCTGCTGGAATTTGTGCATTATCCCTTTGTTGTGGACAATGCTCCTGGGGAACTAAAAAAACACTTTCACAATACCACAGACCACAACAACCACGCTATCGCACAGGTTATTAGCTTTATTAACAAAGAGCTATTGTAAACTAGCCCTACGCCAATAAGACAAGGGGAACTAAATAAACAGTCCTATCCAAAATCATTGCTGATAATTCCCTGCCACCATAAAAAATAAAAAAATTTTTGACAGGTTGTTTTATCACGATTATCATTGGCAAACCTCATCAAATTGTCATCATAAAAAGTAATGTATTCCAACCCTTTTGTTGCTGCTATATACTGCGCAACCTACCTGGCTCCTGCAAGGTATACTACTCTAAAGTTTTCTAATGCTCAGGCCAGATGGTTTTCTATTTCCCGCTTTATATACGCCATTCATACACTAATTGAAAAATTTCTCCTACAAAAAGTGAAAAATTTAACCAAATATGCAAGCCATCTAAGGAAATTACTAATTTCTACCGAGTTCTTATTTTCCTTAACTGCGGCTACTTTAATTTGCCAATTATTCTAATCTCCACACGGCGGTTAGCCTGACGGCCTTCCTCTGTCTTATTAGTTGCCACGGGACGGGAATAACCATAACCTTTGACCACCAGCTGCTGTGGATTACAGCCCTGTCGCACAAGGTAATCTCTCACTGCCTGGGCACGCCGCTGAGACAATTGTATATTATAAGACTCTGTGCCCACACTATCTGTGTGTCCAGCTATCTCGAAGCGCAGGGTAGGATTCTGCTTTATTATCTTTGCCAGTCGACGCAATTCTGGATATGACTCTGAACGCAAACGATCACTATCAAAGTCAAAGAAAATATTATTCAGCCGCACTGCCCGCCCCTCGCTTATCATTTTCTCCAGTGGTGTGAGGACAAAATCGTGGCGTATCTTTTCCTGGCCCCGGTATTCGCGCAGATCAATATTATTAGCCGATGGATAATAACCATCACACTGTACATAAAAACCGTAATTCTTTCCCTCTGGCAGAGGTATGACATAATAACCAGTCTGTGGATCTGTACGCAGATGTCCTA
>JALVRO010000169.1 GCA_027031265.1 Bacteroidales bacterium
GAGCTTGCTCAAATCTTTGGTATTCAGAGTATTCCTTCTGTTTTGTTCTGTCCAGTGACAGGAACACCTCAAATGGCTGTAGGCGCAATGCAGAAAGAGAATTACATACGTGCCATTAAACAGATTACTGGTATAGAGTATCCGGGCACCAAGTAAAAGTAAAATTTGTCTTTTTTATTCCAAAAATGTCAGCTTCTGGCTGACATTTTTTCATGAAAACCAAAATGGATTATAATTTGAAGCTATGAGCATAGGATTATTAATAGTGGTAGGACTTATAGTTGTCTTTTCGGCGTATCTCGGCTTTTCCATAGCCAAATATCGTAAGGTTCTGACAAATGTGGATAAGCAGGAACAAAGCCAGTATCTTGTTCACCTAACTGACAAGAATTTCTCACAGGCAATAAGTCGTGGGATAACAATTGTTGATTTTTGGGCAGCATTGTGTAAGCCATGTGTGTTTCTGGCACCTATTATAAATGAGCTTGCTGATAATTATGGACAGCAGGTCAAAGTTGCCAAGATGGACGTGGAGGCAAATAAACGGATGCCTGATAAGTTGGGTATTAGAAGTATACCAACAGTGATTATTTTCCGTGATGGTAAGGAAGTGCAGCGTTTTATTGGTGTCAAGCCATATAATGTGTATAAGAAAGCGTTGGAGCGTTTATTAAACCAAAAAAGCTAAATAGACATGGAGCTTATAAGTGTAAAGTCTTATGCTGATTTGCAGGAAAAACTCAAGGGGCTGAAAAAAGCATATTTATTGATATATAAGTCAGGTAGCCAGACTAGTGACTGTGCATACCAGAATCTGCAGAAGGTAAAAGATATAGATGGTGTTAAGGTTTTTGCAGCTGATGTTTCGCAGGTACGAGATATTCATCCACAATATGGGGTAAAGACAGCACCGGCTTTGCTGGAGCTAGAGGATGGGAAATATGTCAAGGATATTAAAGGATGTAATGATCCCAGCTATTACAAGGCTTATTTCGAAAACAGCCTTTTTCAGGCTACAGGGACAGAGGAAGAAGGGAAAAAACAGCCTCGAATCATACTCTATACCACACCATCATGTCCCTGGTGCAACCGTCTCAAGCAGTATCTCAAAAGCCTGAATATGAAATACCATGACATTGATGTGTCAAAGGATCCTAAGATAGCCGAAGAGCTTGTCCGTCGTACAGGACAGACAGGAGTCCCACAGGCTGAGATTAATGGACAGATGGTTGTAGGTTTTGACAAACCAAAGATTGACCGCCTGCTTGGAATCAAAGCATAAAAAAACAAAATATAAAACCGAGGAAAAATGAAGGAGATTCAGCCAATTAACCAAAACGTATTGCTTGACATCTCAGAGGATACACAGGAACAGAAAACCGAAAGCGGACTTATCCTCCCAGAGACAGCTAAGGAAAAGCAGAGCATTGGTACTGTAGTAGCAATGAGTAATATCGAGAATCCAGAAATTAGCGTGGGTGATCGCGTTATTTACAAGGAATTCTCAGGTAATGAGATTAAGATGGATGACAAGACTTATCTTCTGATACAGTATTCTGACATTCTTGCAAAGATTGTCGAAACTGAGGAGATTTAATAAATAGGTTCGTTAAGTAATAAGGCGGCTACGAGGAGCCGCCTTATTTTTTGCTGCGGGTGTGTTTATTTCTTGCGTGACTTGGACCAATAAAGGTCTGTTAGGAAATAATAGGTCTTTACGCTACCATTGTGGGCAATTTGATAAATATTGAACTCATGCTTATTGTCAGATATATGATCATGATTAAGCAACTGGTCATAGCCAAGGAAAGTTAGTTCTATTATCTCATCAATTTGGGAAGCGCTGATCATAGCCTGTTTTTTGTCCTCACCACTACCTGTCGCCATGATAGCCATAGCCAGACCGAGGTATTTTGTGTAATTCTGGCGGAATTTTTCGAGATTTCCTTTGTTGTAGTATGCAACTGTCAGGATATTGTAAATAGCGGTATTTCCCGGGTCTTTGTTGATCATATCATAAGCACGGGAAAATACCTGGTCGTACTTCTCAGCTGTGAGCAGACTGTCGAGAATAGTATAATTGGCTTCGCGGTCTAGAGGATTATATCTTTTGTTAAAGGCAGGTCCCAGGTATAGATGTAAGTAATCTTCCAGGCCAGCGCCCAAAGGATTGGATGCGACTTTATCCCGTACATTGGGGAAGTAATAGCGGCTGCGTTTGTTTCTCAAGTTTTTACGAATTGTTTTCAGGTTATTGGCTGTGAAAGATTTAAAATTCATGTTCTGGTCCAGAGAAGAGCTATTGGCAATCAGTGTGTTGGCTATGTATTCGCGGTTGTAATCAATGTTCCATGGTTGTTTGTCCAGGGCATGTCTAAAGGCATCGGCTGCCAGTGTATAATCGTGTGAGTTGCTGTAGATAAGGCCTTTGACATACCACAGATTAGCTGCATTAGTTTTTTTCAGGGCTTTGTCCAGATATTTGAGTATACTGTCCCTGGGCTCATTGTTTAGCCACATGGCATATACTGTGAGATAATAAAAATTAGAGTCTTGCACTTTGTTAAAGACTTGTTTCCCATAGCTTTCTGCATTCTTGTAGTCTTTTTGCAGGTAATAGATAGACATCTTTGTCAGGTAGTACTCGTTATTACCAGGATTAAGCTTTATGGCTTTGTTGATGTCACTCAGGGCTTTTTCGAAATATTTAGCCTGAGCTTCTAGTTTTGCTCTTTTGAAAAAATACTCGTCATTGTCAAGGTCCAGGTTAATGGCTTTGCTAGTGAATGCTATTGCCTTATCATATTTTTCGAGTTGCTCATATCCCTGGGCGAGTATTATGTATACTTCAGGATCTTTGTTGGGTAATTGCAGTAATTTGTTGATCAGTACCTGGGCAGAATCAGGCTCTGCATAAATCAGATATCCTACAGCCATCAGGGCCATTGCCTTGGGATTATTGTTATTAGCCTGGTAAGCCTTTCGGAATACTTCCAGTGCCTGTTTTTCTTTGCCTGCATAAACATAGAAATTACCAAGTTTTTGGTATGCCTCCAGATCATGTGGATACAGGTTTATTGCCTGTGTGTAATAGTTAATAGCCTCTGCAGTGTCTCCTACGATTAAAGAGCAATCTCCCAGGCGTATAATGGCTTGCTTGTTTTTTGGATCCTGGCCAAGTACATTAATGTAATTGAGAATAGCCTGGTTGTAATTACCCTTTGCATAAGCCTGGTCAGCTTTTTTGAGGATCTGCTTAACCTGTTGAGCCATGAGCCCTGGAACTAAAATTACAGCCAGAGCAAGTAAAACAGTGAATTTTTTCATATTTTTCTGAATTATTTTTCCAAACATTAATGCCAAATATACAAAACTTAATGCAATAAAAACATGTGTGACTTTGTTAAAGGAAAATTTCTACGGCGTTATAAGCGTTTCCTCGTGGATGTCGAACTAGAAGACGGACAGATAGTGGTGGCCCACTGTACAAATACTGGAAGCCTAAAGTCGTGTATTGTGCCAGGTGCAGAGGTTATTCTTTCAAGGGCTGGCAATCCACAACGCAAAACTCGATTCACATGGGAAATGATAAAGATAAATGGGGCGTGGGTTGGGATAAATACTAACACGGCTAATGTTATTGCCTATGAGTTACTCCGCAATGGCCAGCTAAAAGAATTTTCTGATCTCACATTGCTAAAGCGTGAGGTTAAGTTTGATCAAAGCCGTTTTGATATTTATGCAGAGCGTGGAGAGGAGAAAATTTTTATTGAAGTTAAAAATGTGACATACAGAGACGGAGACTATGCCCGCTTTCCAGACGCACCCACTACACGCGGACAAAAACACATCCAGCAGCTACTCAAGGCCAGGTCCCAGGGCTATCGTGTAGCTCTTTTCTTTATTGTTCAAAGAACTGACGTTAAGGTTTTTGCACCTGCATGGGACATTGATCCTGTGTATTCCCGTTTACTGTCCCAGGCTGCAAAGTCAGGAGTGGAGATTTACCCTCTCCAGATACGCATAACACCTTCAGGGTATGATCTGGTCAGAGTGATGGAATTTGAGCTATGACTTATAATAGAAAATGTACAAATACTAAACGCTCACGTTCCCTGCAAGCGTGCTGAAAGCTCCTTGTAGGGCAAACAAAGAGTTTTAGTTTATTTTATTTTTGTAAATAGTATTATCCCACAATGGAGGGCAATAAAAAAGGACGGCTCCTATAGAGCCACCCGTCTTGCTTTTGTTGCGGGGGCAGGGATCGAACCTGCGACCTCCAGGTTATGAGCCTGGCGAGCTACCACTGCTCCACCCCGCATGTCGTAAAATGCTAGCCAAATTTAAGATTCTGAACTTACAAAGTCAAATCGTTTAAGATTTTTTTGCAATTAATGATTTTGAATAATCACGCGCCTGGCGGTCACAATCCAGGTATTGCTCCAACGTGGGGTGAGAGATGAATTCTATTTTGTTCATAGTATGCTCAACGACCTCTGCAATGTCCAGAAAACCTATTCTGCCCTGCAGGAATGCTTCCACAGCTATTTCATTTGCAGCATTAAGTACGCATGGCAGATTACCTCCGCTATTAAGTGCTTCCAGGGCCAGGGCCAGACAGCGGAATACGTCTGTGTCTGGTTTTTCAAAGGTCAGGTCAGGGTAATCACGAAAATTAAAACGAGGAAAGGATGCTGGAATACGTTCTGGATAGGACAATGCCACCTGAATAGGCAGTCTCATGTCTGGCAGGCCCATTTGTGCTTTTATGGACCCGTCTATAAACTGCACAAGTGAATGAATAATAGACTGTGGATGGACAATTATATCGATCTGCTCTGGTCTGAGGTCAAAAAGCCAACGAGCTTCGATTGCTTCCAGACCTTTGTTCATCAGAGTGGCAGAGTCAATTGTTATTTTACTACCCATGGACCAGTTTGGGTGCTTGAGAGCCTGCTCTTTCTTGATGTGTTTGAGCTGCTCGCGGCTCATGCCACGGAAAGGGCCTCCCGAAGCTGTTAGGTATATTTTTTCTATCCACGAAGGGTCCTCGCCCATCAAACACTGGAAAATAGCGGAGTGCTCTGAGTCTACAGGAAGTATTTTTACACCATGTTCCCTGGCTAGTGTGGTAATAATTTCGCCGGCAACAACAAGAGTCTCCTTGTTGGCCAGGGCTATATCCTTGCCGTGTTTTATAGCTTCTATTGTTGGTAAGAGGCCTGAGAATCCCACAACAGCAGTGACTACAATATCGACCTGCTGTAATGCAACGATCTGCTGCAGTGCATCCTGGCCCTTTAATACCTGGATTTCCAGTGGATGGAGGGCTTCTTTGACCAGGGTGTAATTACCGTTTGTTATGACCACATATTGTGGCTCCAAGCGCCTGGCTTGCTCTATGAGAAGCTGGGCATTAGAACGGGCTGATAATGCTATGATGGAGAATTTATCCCTGTGTTGCTCGACAACCTCTATTGTCTGGCGTCCAATAGAGCCAGTGGATCCTAGAATGGCTATATTTTTCATGGTTATTAGAAACTTATGTAATCAGCGGGATTGATAGGTACGCCATTGAACCAGAGCTCAAAATGCAGGTGTGGGCCGGTTGTGTTCTCGCCAGTATTACCCACAATTGCAATAGGTTCCCCGGCTTCGACATGATCTCCTTCCCGTTTGAGTAATTCGGAGTTGTGCTTATACACCGAGATGAGGTTGTGAGGGTGCTGCACCATTATGACATAGCCGGTGTTGGGGTTCCAGCTAGCCATGATAACCGTACCGCTAAGCACAGATAGTACTGGTTCATCTTTTTGTGCTGTAAGGTCTACACCATAATGACCTTCGGCTGGGTTGAATTTGTTGATTAAAATTCCACTAACTGGTTTGTAGAAACGTAGAGTGCTTAGTGAGTTTTCATCTCCCTGCATAGTAGGAGGTTCAACAGTGTTTTCCAGGTCTGTCGAGAGCGTCTTGAGCAAAGAGTCATGGGCAGTTGGGGATATGATGTATTTTTGATTCGAAGTGTCAATGTCCTGTAGTTCGCTCAGGTCCTGACCATAGATTATTGTGCGGATTTTTTTAAAGTATTGGTCACGGACAGCTATTTCGTGTTTGAGCGAGTCTATGAGCACGCGGTTGCGTGTGGCTTCTGCTCTGAGTTTGATGTCTTCATATTTGGGTAAGAGTGTGTTGATAGGTGTGAGGGTAAAGAGCAGGACAACGATTATTGCTACTACCAGGAAAATAAAGCCAAAGAGTGAGTATAGATTTAATCTGGTTAGCTTGAGGTTGAATTTCTGGTTTAATGTCTTTTCGTCGTAAATAACCAGGTGATAAAGTTTCTGGTCTTTTTTACCATTATTTTTCTTTTTTTCAGCCATGATAGTGTGTTTAGTCGTTAGAGCAAAGTTATAAATTTTAGAATAACCTGGGTTGGTTATCCTGGTTAAAATCTTTTCCGAGGTGCTTATATGCCAGTTGTGTGGCTACTCTACCCCTGGGTGTACGTTTGATAAATCCCTCCATAATCAGGTAAGGCTCATAAACTTCTTCGATAGTGCCAGGGTCTTCGCCCACAGCTGTAGCAATTGTATTAAGACCTACAGGTCCGCCACTGAATTTTTCAATAATTGTTGTCAAAATTTTGTTATCCATTTCATCAAGACCACGTGAGTCGATACGAAGTGCATCCAGGGCAAAACGTGTTATCTTTATGTCAATATTTCCGTCACCTTTGACCTGGGCAAAGTCACGCACACGGCGTAAGAGGCGGTTGGCAATACGGGGAGTACCACGGCTGCGGCGGGCTATTTCTTCTGCTGCATTATCTGTGATGCTAACATCCAGTATTCTGGCTGAGCGCAGGACAATGTGTTTAAGGGTGGCCACGTCGTAATATTCCAGCAGGGCTTTGATGCCGAAACGGGCGAGCAAAGGCCTGGTAAGTAGTCCTGTCCGTGTGGTGGCTCCTATGAGGGTAAAAGGATTTAGCTTTATTTCAATGGACCGGGCGTTGGGACCTTTGTCTATTATGATGTCTATTTTGTAGTCTTCCATTGCAGAGTAGAGGTATTCTTCCACCACAGGATTGAGGCGGTGTATCTCGTCAATAAAGAGTACATCCCGCTCCTGCAGGTTTGTGAGCAGGCCTGCCAGATCGCCAGGTTTTTCTAATGCCGGGCCAGATGTTGTCTTAATGTTAACACCTAGCTCATTAGCAATAATATGTGATAATGTGGTCTTACCCAGGCCAGGAGGGCCATGCAGCAGGACATGATCAAGGGCTTCGCCGCGCATCTTGGCAGCCTTGACAAATATTCTTAGGTTTTCGACGATGCGGTCCTGGCCTTTGAATTCTTCAAAGGCCAGGGGCCTGAGTTTTTGTTCCAGTTCTATGTCACCTGGCAAAGGCTGTAGTCTTTCGTCCATTAAGACATGTATTTTTTATAAAAGTCAATGTGTTTGCGGGCCATGGCATCCCAGCTATAATGTTCTTCGATAAGGCGGCGTGCGTTCTGACCAATACGCTCTCTGTACTGCTCGTCTTTGAGGAGTTTGACCATTGCCATAGCAAACTCCTCGCTATTGCCTGGGTCTATCAGTATACCTGTCTGTTCGTGTTTGATAACTTCACGCACGCCGCCAAACTTGGATGCTACAACAGTCTTGCCACAGGCCATTGCTTCCTGCGAGGTCATGCCAAAAGGCTCGAATTTAGACGGAAGCACAAAGAATTTGCTATGTTGATAAAGCAGAGGCAACTGGTCGTCTGGCACATAGCCTAGCATTAGCACACGGTGCGAGAGGTTATGCTCCTCGATAATCTTGTGTATGGTTGCCAGTACTTCTTTTTCACGGGGGCCGGGATTGGGCGATCCGCCGCCAATAACAAGGTAAATATCATCCACATAACGGCGGACAATGTCAAAGGCCAAAAGTAATTCTTTGTGGCCTTTGTTTGTATCTATACGGCTGAGGCAGAAAATGTAATTTTCTGGTACACCTTTGGGGCGTGGTGTGTCAGGTGTGGGTGGATGAAAACGGTAGATATCCACACCAGGAGGAATTATTTCCACATTATTTGCAGTGTATCCGTAAAGCTCGCGAAGTTTGTCAAGCTGTACCTTTGATGTGACTGTGTGTGCTGTGGCAGTGTTGAATATTCGTGTTTCTTCTTTTATGCGAAGTGTGAAATTATATTTTTTCTCCAGCTCTTCGGGTGTTCCTTCGTCTGCCATACGTTCTTTTTTCCAGGCACCCAGGGAATGTGCTGTGAAGAAAGATGGCCGTGAGAAATGTTGGGCTACATCGAGCATAACAATTCCAGCGTCAACATAATGACCATGAAATAAATCATATTCCAGGCCATTGTCCTTGATGAAGCTGATCATGTTCCGGGCAAGCTCTGGTAACAGAGGGTATATTTTCTCTTTGGGGATGAATTCCCATGGCCCAGCAGGTATACGTATTACGTTGAGGTTATCAAATCCTGGTACTGGATCTATTTGTTTGCGGTTCTTGTCAAACCATCGTGTGTAAATATCTACTTCTATGCCCAGACGTCTGAGGGCTTTGGAAAGCTCTAGTACGTATACAACCTGACCACCTGTGTCAGTTTGTCCCAGCTGTGGTACTGGATCGAAATATCCATGTGTGCTGAGCATTGCTATTTTTTTGATTCCTTTCATAGGCCTCATGCTTTTAATACTCCTTTTAAATATGCTTGGATGGCATCGTCGATGCTGGAGATTTGTGTCCTGATGACAGTATAACCGTTTTCGATAAGCTGGTTGTAAATACCAGGTCCCATGTTGCCTGCTATTAAGATGTCCACATCATGCAAAATATCAAAAATACGGGTGTGTGCCTGTGCTTGATGTTCTTGATGTTCGGGATCGTTGTGGTGTTCGTGATCGTGGTGATCATGGTCATGATGATGTGCAGGCATGCCTTTGTGAGAGTTATTATCCCTCATTTCGCGATTGATAATATTTTTGCCATCTGTCTCTAATATCAGGAAGAACCTGGACCTTCCAAAATGTTGGTTAATGAATTGGCCGTCGTTAGTCGGGAGAGCTATTTTGTAAGTGAAAACCTGTACTTTAGCTTCTGGTTTTTTCTCAATTTCAGCTTTTGGACGTGGTTCCAGTTCCTGTGATTTAGCTTTTTCTATATTGTTCATTTTTCTGTTTTTTTAGAATTTAGAAGCCATGCAAAATTAACATTTTCAACTAAGAAAGTAAATTCTTTGTGTGATAAAAAAGCTGTATTTGTGCTAATGGCCCGGACAGGTACTTGCTCAAGCCAGAATACACAGGATAGAGGTATGTTGTTATAATTCATTGGACATCAGCGAAGGCAAAGTTGAATTATTCATAATGATTCTGACGATTAAAAAAACTAAGAAGTTTGTAGAAATTTTTTACTCAATTTTTGATTTTTCTAAACCAGCGTGACCAGGCAGCAATAATTAGGGTTTAGAGTAAATTTATAAATTAAGGGCTTAAAGAGGCAAGAAGGATAGGACGTCATGCCATGGCATGACGTCCTATCCAGGGAACCTGGTCAGGGTAAAAGTAAAGATAGGACAGGTAATCAGGCGTTGAGTCTTTTGTATTGTTCGTCCTGGAAGAGGTTGTATAGCTTGGTATCCACTTTGTCAACGACCAGGCTAAAATCTTTAGGATTTTCGACAAAGTCGATTTCATCTACATTTATTATCAATAGTTCTCCCAGATTGTAATTTGATATCCATGCCTCATATCGTTCGTTGAGTCGTGTGAGGTATTCTATGCTGATGGTATTCTCAAAGTCTCGTCCACGTTTCTGGATGTGTTCGACGAGCTTGGGTACAGATGCCCTGAGGTAAATAAGCAGGTCAGGTGGTTCGACCAATGTTGTCATCAGGTGAAAGAGGTTTACATAATTCTCATAATCGCGTGTACTCATCAGACCCAGGGCGTGTAGGTTTGGCGCAAATATGTATGCATCCTCATATATTGTACGGTCTTGAATAATTGTTTTACCCGAGCGGCGTATTTCAATAATTTGCTTGAAACGATTGCTCAGGAAATAGATTTGCAGGTTGAAGGCCCATCGTTCCATATCATCGTAGAAATCACTGAGATATGGGTTGTCGTCCACGGATTCGAAATAAGGTTCCCATTTATAATGCCTGGCCAACATTTTTGTTAGGCTAGTCTTACCAGCTCCGATGTTGCCTGCAATAGCGATGTGACGGCCTTTTTGATTTGCTTTGTGTTCAGACATGAGTTCTTATTTTTATTGTCTAATTTATTTTATTTTTTTGAGTAGCTGATCAATACGTTCGATGTAGTTGAGAGTATCGTCATGGAAAAATTTCAGGTCTGGAATACGTCTGATATGACTCATACGTTTGCCAAGACGATAGCGGATTTCGCTTTTCATTTCCTTGATCTTTTCCATCACAGCTTTGGCATCTTCAGAAGGGAAGATGCTCAGATAAGCCCTAGCCTCCAGAAGGTCTGGGGTCATATTTACAGCAGTAACGGAAATGAATTTGTTTTTAAACTCATCATTATCACGTGTGAGCTCTAAAAAAATCTCTCCTAGCTGTCTCTGTATTTCACGTCCCAGTCGCTCGGTTCTTTTTGGTTTCATGGCTACATAGTTTTATTGTTAACAAATTTAAAAATATCATGAGTTTTTCCAATCACGGGTTTTATCCAGCTCTTTTTGCATTTCTTCGATGTATTTATCTTTCTGATCTTCGGACCATCCCAGCTCACTTGCCATAAAATTAGCTGCTTTATTCAGTACATGAGGGATTGTGTCTGGCCAGAAATAAATCAGGTTTGTCCTGCGCATGAAAAAGTCAGACACAGTCCAGGTCATTTCGTTTTCTATGGCATAAGCCAGCTGTGCAAAGAGCCATGCAGTGTCTGTGTCCCTGGTCTGGTTGTAATAATTATAAGCTTTTTCTGTCACCAGGTCAATGTTTGTCCCATAGCGGTAAAATAATGTTTTGAACTGCTGGATAGATATACCAGTCTGCTTAGCCTCATCGTATTTGGAATCTGCATAGTCCATTAACCACTGGGGATTGTATTCGAAGTCAAATTCTCCTCCTGATGCCTTGATATTCTGTGTTTTACATTTGCCAATATCCACACCTCTCTCTTTTATCATCAAACGACGAACCAGGTCAACAACCTTTTTGGCCATTACGCGGTAACCGGTGAGTTTACCCCCAGCTATTGAGATAAGGCCAGACTCAGAGACAAAGATCTCATCGCGACGGGATAGCTCAGAGGGAGACTTGCCATCCTGGTGTATAAGGGGTCTGAGCCCACTCCATGCAGAGATAACATCATCATAGCTGAGATCCACACCTGGAAAAATAAATTTCACTGCATTGACCAGGTAATCAACGTCTTGCCGGGTGATGTCAGGGTTGTCCAGGTCTCCTTTGTAATCAGTATCTGTCGTACCAATATAAACTTTATCATAACGGGGTATAGCAAAGACCATACGTCCATCTCCCACATCAAAGTATAATGAATGATTTATTGGTAAGAGCTCGTGAGGTACTACAATATGGATGCCTTTGGTGATATGTAAGCGTTTGCCAAACAGGGAGTTATCTTTTTTTCGAAGCTCGTCTATCCATATACCTGTGGCATTGACAATATAATGTCCGAAAACTTCGAACTCTGAGTCGTCTGTCGTGTCTTTGACTTTCACTCCTATTACATGGCCGTTTTCGTAAATAAAGTCAGTAACCATTGCATAATTAATAGCATGTGCGCCGTATTCAATTGCTTTTTTCATTACCTCTATAGTCAGGCGTGAATCATCTGTTTTGTACTCAAAATAAAGGGCACCTGCCTTGAGTTTTTCGCTCTCGAGTAGTGGTTCGAGCTGGATTGTCTCTTGGCGGGATAATATTTTTTTGCGTTCTTCTTTTTTGACACCAGCCAGATAATCATACATTGTCAGGGCAATGGCAGTTGTCAGGCGGCCTAGTGTGCCCCCTTTGATTATTGGCAGGAGCATCTTAGCAGGTTGTACTATGTGCATAGCGTTGTGGTGGACAATAGCACGCTCACGACCTACTTCATGTACCAGGTCAAATTCCAGGTTTTTTAGATATCTCAGGCCTCCGTGCACGAGTTTTGTGGAGCGACTACTGGTGCCAAAAGCAAAGTCTTTTTTCTCCAGAACCAGGACGTTCAAACCCCTGGAGGCAGCGTCCAGGGCAATACCACTGCCAGTAATACCGCCACCGATAACGACCACGTCAAACTTTTTTCCGGAAACCTCTGAAATTAAATTTTTTCTTTTTTTTGCATTAAATTCCGACATTGCTATTTAGTATTAAAAAATTTTTGCGACAACAAAGTTATTAAATTAAAACTTAATCAGTAATGAAGCTTTCTGTTAAAAGACTGTTTTTATACACATTTTTTATAGCAGGTTTTTTTCAGCTATTACTTGTTTCTTGTGCGCGGGAGGCCATGCCATTGGGAGGGCCCAAAGATACTATCCCTCCGCAAGTTATAAAGAGCTATCCACAGCCCTTTCAGACTCATTTTAAAGATAAGAAAATAGTCATAAAGTTTAATGAATATTTTGACCTGAAGAATTTGAATAAAGAATTTTTTGTCTCACCACCATTCGGACGCAGGCCTGTGTTTGCTATCAGGGGCAAGAGGCTTATTGTCCATCTGAGGGATTCACTCAGGGATTCTGTGACTTATACTTTTGAGTTTGGTAATGCTATTGTTGACTATACAGAGGGCAATCCTCTGGAGAATTTTAAGCTGGTCTTTTCGACTTATGATCAAATTGATACTTTGAGGGTTAGTGGTAAGGTAGTGGATGCTGCTACTGGTGAGCCAGTGGAAGGTGTGTATGTTATGCTTTATAAAAAAAATATGCCTGACTCGGTTGTTTACCAGCAGCCTCCGCAGTATGTGACTGTCACTGACAAAAAGGGTGGTTTCCAGATTATTGGGGTGAAGAAAGATTGTTATAAAATTGTGGCTATTAATGACTTAAATCATGACTTTATTTATGATGGCATAGAGAACCAGATAGGTTTTCTTGACACTCTGATATGTGTGGATGTACGTGTGGATACACAGAGGGTGGAGCTTACAGGAGGAACGGTGCTTAAAGATTCGGCAACAGGCCAGATTATTGATACATTGTCACAGGACAGCGTCATTATTCAGAAAGTAGTAAAATATCTGCCTGATAATATTTTCTTGCGTCTGTTTACAGAGCATACACGACCGCAGCAGATAGTAGTTCTGCGACGTCCTTATCCAGTGTTGTGTATAGTGAGGTTTAGCTATCCTCTGCACAAGAATTTTTACAGGATTAGACCAATGCAGGGTAGTGATTCTGATTATGTTTATTTCTATGATTCACAGGCTGATTCGCTGGATATATGGGTAAAGAGAGAGGGATTGGCACAGCGAGACACCCTGGGGTTTGTGGTTAATTATCTAAGTCCAGTGCTCCAAGGAGAGATAATGCGCCAGGATACAATAATTTTTGAACGGCCAAAGAAAAAGGAGTATAGGCTGGAGTTGACCACAATATCAGATGAAATAGCACCATTTGATTCTCTGCTGGTCAGGGCTAATGTTTATGTCTGTGAATTCAATACAGATTCGATGCAGCTAATACGTGTCATTGACACAGCCCTGACTGACCCGAAAAATGTGAATATTAGGATACTGCGGGTAGAACCAGGACTGGTACAGATTTATTTTTCGCGTCCTTTGCTGACCAGGTATAAGGTGTGGGTTAATCATGAGTTGCTCCCACAAAAGGCTATCTCATACAACAGGGCAGGGGGACGAATGGATGTGCATCTACCTGTTTATGACAGGAGCCTGGATACTGTTGACCTGAAAATTTCTTATTGGTTGAGGCGTTTTTATAATTATGACGAATACCACGAGAAAACGCAGAAAATAGTGCTTACACGTCAAAAACTTTTGCACACACGACGTATAAAATGGGATAGTCTGGTATTGACTTTTATTAAACCATTGCGGGAATTATCAATTACGGGTGATGACCTGACCTGGAAGCAGGTAAATCCATTCACTGTAGGGGTAAAACTGACTCGGCCTCAGGACACAGTAGAGTTTAAAGTCCGGACACTTGATTTTGCACATCTGGGTGACCAGCCTATTTATTATGAGCAGGATGTGCAGTCTATTTACAAATGGGTGCCAAA
>JALVRO010000170.1 GCA_027031265.1 Bacteroidales bacterium
GCCTGGATTTCTTTTTCGGTTAGCACACCGGTTTTGGCAAAGAGTTTAATAGTCACGGGCTTGAGATATGCTTGCAGTGCTTCTGGTACGCTGGTTATGTTTGTCAGGCCGCGCCTGCGGGCTTCTTCTTTCCATTCATCAGAGTAATTATTACCTTCGAATAAAACGGATTTTGCCTGTTTGATGTATGTGCCTAGTATCTCAAGGATTGCTGTTTCTTTGTCTTTGCCTTTGCTGATAAGCTGGTCCACATCGTTTTTAAAATCAATAAGTTGTGCTGCCAGGGCAGTGTTTAGAGCTATCATAGGTGAAGCACAGTTCATAGAGCTACCTACAGCACGGAATTCGAAGCGGTTGCCTGTAAAAGCAAAAGGTGATGTGCGGTTACGGTCTGTATTATCCAGCAGAATTTCAGGTATATTACCCAGGTCTATTTGTAATGAATTTTCTAATTCCTGCTCATCATCTGGTCCGTCGAGACGCTCAAGTTTGTCAATGACCTGGCTCAGATGTTTGCCAACGAATACAGAGATAATTGCTGGTGGGGCTTCATGAGCACCGAGACGGTGTGCATTGCTAGGCGTCATAACAGATGCACGGATAAGGTCTTGATTATCATAGACTGTCTTGATAACATTGACCAGGAATGATAGAAACATCAGATTACCAGTGTGTTTCTTGCAAGGTCTAAGGAGGTTGACGCCTGTATCTGTCATCAATGACCAGTTATTGTGTTTTCCTGAGCCATTTATTCCTTTAAATGGTTTTTCGTGTAGGAGCACACGGAAGCGGTGTATTTTGGCTATCTCCTGCATCAAGGCCATAATCAGCTGGTTGTGATCCACAGAAATATTGACTTCTTCGAACACAGGTGCTATCTCAAACTGTCCGGGTGCCACTTCGTTATGGCGGGTCTTGATAGGTATGCCCAGTTTCAAGGCTTCAATCTCCAGATGGCGCAGGAAGCGTTTAACCCTTTCGGGTATGGCTCCGAAGTAATGGTCATTCAGCTGCTGGTCTTTGGCCGAAGCATGTCCCATAAGTGTGCGGCCAGTGAGCACCAGATCAGGACGGGCAATATATAGTGCTTCGTCAATGAGGAAAAACTCCTGTTCCCAACCTAATGTTGCAGATACATGTTTGACCTGGGGATCGAAATAATTAGCAACAGCAGTAGCTGCTTTATCCAGGGCATTGAGAGCTTTGAGGAGCGGTGTTTTGTAGTCAAGGGCTTCACCAGTGTATGAGACAAATATTGTCGGTATACACAGGGTATCTCCAATGATAAAAGCAGGCGATGAAGCATCCCAGGCAGTATAACCGCGGGCTTCGAAAGTGCTACGTATACCACCACTAGGGAAGCTGGAGGCATCAGGTTCCTGCTGCACAAGCTCTTTGCCGTCGAAATTTTCGAATGGTTTACGCTGGGAATCAAAGTCTATGAAGGAGTCGTGTTTTTCTGCAGTGGATCCTGTCAGAGGCTGGAACCAGTGAGTGTAATGTGTTGCACCCCTCTCAATAGCCCAGGCTTTCATACCTGCTGCGATCTCATCTGCATCAGAACGCTGAATCTTAGTGCCAGATTTAATAGCCTGAACAAGAGTTTCGTAAGCACGGCGGGACACATATTTTTGCATTGTGTCCATGTCAAAGACATTAACTCCAAATAGTTCAGAGACTCTCTTTGTGGGGAGATTTAATTGCTCAGTGTAATGGGTGTTGTCCAAAAGTTTTTGTAGAGCAATAAATCTGTGGTTATACATCATTATATAAATTTAAGAAATTCCGAGGCTAAGAAATAAATTTTGTAACTTTTTACAAAATCCTTCGTCTTAAAAGTGCTATCAAAAGTAAAATTTAATAGAGTTATGGGAAGGACTATTTTTTTAATTTTCAGTACTTTATTTCTTTGGGTCAACCAGTCAATCGTTTGCGCCCCTATGCCAAACAAATGTGTTACTGGCAAGGGGAAAATTGTTACAGAGAGCCGCGATATATCTGGGTTTACACAGGTTAAGGTACTTGGGTCTATGGATGTAGAGATTATATCCGGAGATAATTATTCTGTCGAGGTAACGGATTATGAGAATCTTTTGCCACATCTGAAAACAGAAGTGCACGGGGAGAAACTTGAAATCAAGTTCGAAGGATGCATCAGAAACTCCCAGGCTTCGGTGAAAATCACAATGCCACAGCTAAAGGGAGTCTATTTACTTGGTTCTGGAGATATTAAGGTGAGTGGTGAATTTACATCTGTGGACGGTCTGCTGATTGAATCGCTGGGATCTGGTGATATTATTTTTAATGGGCTTGCGGATGGAGCACAGGATGCGAGCATAACACTCAAAGGTTCAGGTGACCTGCGTTTCAACACAGTAGCACAGTCTATGAATATTGTTTTTTCGTCTATGGGATCAGGTGATGCAGTTATAAACATACCTGGTAATGTTAATGATTTGATTATTAAGCTGGCAGGATCAGGTGATGTAGATGTCAGGGGTGATTCGGCTTTGAGTGCACGGATAAATATTCTGGGGTCTGGTGATTGTGATCTTCATAACATTGTGGTTAAGGATGCCAGTATTAAGCTAATGGGTTCGGGTGATGTGCATGTGCAGGTGCAGCAGGGTCTGGAAGCAAAGATAATGGGTAGTGGAGACATTTATTATTATGGCAATCCACAGAATCTGTCTATTAATAAGGTGGGTTCGGGCGATGTGGTCAAGAAACAGTAAAGCATGACAGTAACAAAAAAGGCGGCCGCAGGCCGCCTTTTTTGTTGTTTACACATGTATTATTTGATAATGATTTTCTGTGTAAATGTCTGGCCGTGTGAGTAATAAATTACAGAATATGTGCCAGATGCCAATGGCTCCAGATGTAGTGTGTGTGTTGTCTGCGTTGGTGTAGCATGATATACAAGCTGTCCGTTGGTGTTGTATATCAACAACTTACCATTGGTCTCAGGTAGGGATATTTTTGCTGTTTTATTGATCACAGGATTAGGATAAACTTTTAGTAATGGTTTGTTGTTAGTATTGGTAACACTTGTACTTGAAGCTATTTGTCCTGTGAATATACCATTTCCATGTGTACCGACAGCAATAGTACCGTCAACAGAACGTGTTTTTATCATATCTACCACAACATTACCAATAATGTTACCAGCTTCTTGTGTCCATGTACCTGAGGTAATGTCATCGCTGCGATATAATCCTGTGCTAGTACCTACAAAGTAATATTTTTTATTGTTGTGGTTGAGGAATGCAGCCCATCGGACAGAAGGTCCATTACCAGAACCATCAGGGTTTTCTTCCAGGTTTCCGCTAACATTAGTCCAGTTATTACCTCCATCTGATGAGTAAAAGACGCTTTGTACACCGTAATTCGAGAAGGTAACAATGATATTGTTAGCATTTTCAGGATCCACTGCTACGCAGGAGACATAGGAACCATTAGGGAAATTCGAACCAGTAATATCTACTGGATTAGGATTACCGTTATTGGCATTAGCTACTTTGTAAACATGTCCATCTGCTGTACCAAGGAATAGAATATTAGCAGGATTAGTCGAAACACTGATTGCTGAGTAATAATCTCCACCTGAAATGGCAGTATTAGTCATTTGTGTCCAGCCAGCAGGGGAAGAATTGTTGCTGAGGTTGTTGTTGAGGTTTGTGTAAAGATCAGCATTTCTCCATACTAGTGTATCGTCAAGATAATAAAGAATATTTCCACCTGGATCAAGAGCAAAAGGAGCAATGAACAAGGGATCATGCAGATCAGGAGAAGCGTAAGCCCATCCTTGATTATTGCCATTATTATCATAAAGTTCTGCATAGGTGGAGCCATTTTGTGACGACTCTAATATAATTTGTGCATTTGGAGAAATAGCGCAATATGCACCGTCGCCTCCCATAAATCTGTCCCATGGAGTTTGTAAGTTTGTTGATTGGGTAAGCCATGTGCCATTGTCCTGGAACCCGGCTATTACCATGGTAGGTTTATTTCCTGTGGGTTCGAGGTCCACAGCATAAGCTTGTGTGGTCAGATAACCATTATCCAGGGTAACCCAATCTACTGTTTCGTCTGCATTATTTGTCTGTGTGTCTGTGCAATTATTTGTCTTGCTTATACCACCATCATGCCCAGAATATAAAACACTTGGATTTGTAGGGTCAAAGGCCAGGCTATGCTGGTCTGGGTGATGATTTGTGTATAGAGCATACGAATTATTCTTAGCTGTGTATCCGCCGGCCCAGTAAGTGTTATTGCTTGTTGCAAAGCCATCTGTTGAGAAAAACAGGTTTGTGCCGCCTATGTATACCAGATTTGGATCGTCTGGTTTAACCTTTATTACCAAATCATATCCTCCCTGTGAATCAAAGTTTCCTGTCTTTCCTCCTAAAGCAGGGATATTACCTGAGCGGTCTGTCCATGTGTCTGAATTATTATCATACATCCAGAGAATAAAGTGTTCAACATCACTGTTGTCTTTGTATCTGTAACCCAGCACATAAAGAGTGTCTGGAGCAGAAGGAGCGCTAGCCAGCACAGTCCTGTGATAATCATTATCAAAATTACTAGGAGTGATATTGGTCCATGTAGCGCCATCGTCGGTTGATTTGAATATACCGCTTTTGTCTCCTTCTGAGCTAAGAGCTGCATAGATAACGCCATTGGATGCTATCTCTACATCTGTTGCCCTTGAGTAATTTCCATTTCCTTGAGAATCAGAGTTTAGTACCAAAGAGAATGTTTGTCCTTCATCAGTAGACCTGTAAATGCCTCCATAAGTAGCTATCAGTACTGTGCCATTGTCTGAGACTTTTATGTCGTATACATAGTCAAAATAGCTATCAAATCTGG
>JALVRO010000171.1 GCA_027031265.1 Bacteroidales bacterium
TCTTCGGTGCAATGCGGCGGAAATGCTCTTCGAACAATTGGCTAATCTTTTCGCTGCTTTGATTAGGCACCAGTCTCATAGATATTTTAGCGTGTGCCTTTGCTGGAATGATAGTCTTAGCGCCTTCACCAGTATAACCGCCCCAGATACCGTTAACATCCAGTGTAGGACGTATGCCGAGGCGCTCTATGACAGTATAACCTTTTTCACCCCATAGCTCATCTACTCCCAGGGCTTTACGAAATTCTTCTTCGTCAAATGGAGCCTTGTTGAGCTTGCGGCGTTCTTCTTCTGTGGCCTCCAGTACATCGTCATAAAATCCAGGTATAGTGATACGGCCGTTTTCGTCGTGGAGGCTACCAATCATCTTGGCTAGAATATTTGCGGGATTAGCCACGGCACCACCAAAAAGACCACTGTGCAGGTCGCGGTTAGGTCCCTGTACAGTAACTTCCACGTAGCTTAGGCCTCTCAGACCAGTTGTGATAGAAGGAACGTCTTTGGCCAGCATGCCTGTGTCTGAGACCAGAATGATATCGGCCTTGAGCATGTCTTTGTGTTCCTGCATCCACTTGGCCAGTGAGGCAGAACCAATCTCTTCCTCGCCTTCTATAACGAATTTGACATTGACGCGCAGTAAACCAAGTTTTAGAATTGTTTCGAAAGCCTTTGCTTGTATCATTGACTGGCCTTTGTCATCATCAGCCCCACGTGCAAAGATTTTCCCATCGCGGATAACAGGCTCAAAAGGATCGCTTTCCCACAGGTCCAATGGATCCACAGGCATAACATCTGCGTGGCCATAGACAAGCACTGTTGGGAGATTGGGGTCAATGATTTTTTCTGCATAAGTGATAGGATGGCCATCAGTCTTGTAAATCTCTGCCTTGTCCACACCCATGGTAAGGAGCATATCTCTCCAGTATTCCTGTACGCGCCACATATCTTGCTTGTGGCTTTCTTCGGCGCTTATAGAGGGTATGCGGATAAGGTCAAAAAGTTTCTCCAGGAAGCGGTCTTTATTCTGTTCAATGTATTGTTTTATCTGATCCATTTTGTTTGAGTTTATAAGTTTTTGTAAAGAAAATAAATTTTAAGTGAATTTAAAATTCTGTGCACAAGAAAAATGCTTTCTATGGAAATGAATGATTGTGGCAGACGATTATGTAATGATTATGAAATGTTATTTTGAGCTTTGTTAAGGAGTTGTTCTTGTAAGTTTTACAATAAAATTTTATTTTTGCAAAGCTCTAGAATAGGTCCTGTAGTTCAAGGGATAGAACGGGAGTTTCCTAAACTCCAGATCCAGGTTCGAGTCCTGGCAGGACCACCGGGAAGGCTGGGCACTAAGCCCAGTCTTTTGTATTTAAATGACGGATATAATAATAAATGCCATTTTATTTTGTTCTAATCAGATTTGGTATTTCTGATAAATACGTATAAAGATTGCCTGTTGCTTGAATTTATGTTTTTGTTTATTTTGTTATTAAGAAGCATCCAAAAAAGTATAATTTTTCGACTTGTTTTTTTTGTGGCTAATTACTATTTTAGTGTGCTCAAAATTCAGGCTCCATAGTTTAACTGGATAGAACGGGAGTTTCCGGAACTCCTGGTCCGGGTTCGAGCCCCGGTGGAGCCTCTTCTTATGTCCACCACCAGAGCCGTAGGTTATAGAGGAACCAACGAAATTTGCGCTCTGGCACAAAGCCTTTTTTGATAAACACCAGGTAAGTTATCTTCACCAGTTCCTTGAGTTTGTCCAGAAAAAATCTTTTTTGCTTTATACCAAATCTCTCAGCCAGTTTTCTTTCCTGTAACCATCTAAGTTTTATGTCTTTAGATGAGTAGTCGTGATAGTGATAGACGAGCAGATTGTGGTCAATAATTATTTTCCAGCCACGGGCGAGAGCCTCTATTGCCCACAGTATGTCTTCCCCAAAGTCTACATCTGGAAAAGATAACTCCACAAGAGCCTCGCGACGATAGATAGCTGCTACGTTATCCAGTCGGGCGTAGAAAAATTTTTCTTCATTATTCATTGTGGCAAACCTGTCAGGGTCTAAAACCTGTATCTTGTACCCGGATACAGGTCTATACCATTGCAGGGGATTTTTGTCTCTCTCATGAGGCACTATTTGTTTGGCTCCTACGGCTTTTACCTGACCGTCTTCGAAATGTGCTAATGCCCTGAGTAAGAAATCATCATTGGCAAGCCGAGCATCCTGTACTGTGAACAGAATGAATTTTCCTTTTGTCAGTTCCACTCCCATATTGCGAGTGCGTCCATGCCCAAAATCTCCTGGAGGTATCTGCACAATCCGTACTGGATATTGACTAACTATGTCCAGTGTTTTGTCCTCTGATCCGCTGTCAATGATTATGACTTCAGGTGTTTCAATGCCTTTTTGTTCGAAAAAGATGGAGTTCAGGCATGCCGCAATGGTTTTTTCTCCATTTTTTGTGGGAATGATTATGCTCAGAAGAGGATCTTTGTTCATATCATGTTCATTTTTATGTGTTTAAGCCAGAGTAGGCGTATCACATTATCGAAATATCTTTGCTCAAAATTTTTGTATATCAGGCGTGTGCATAATTGTTTGAGTATTTCTTTTGCTCTGCTGTTATTTTTGTTAAACATGAGGTGTTTGTGCAAAAAGTATATTTGTGAACGTCGTTGCTTGTAATCATACGACCGTTGGCTTAGCGTGTCTCTGTGTACATTATAGATAACATCTGCTGGGTAATCACTGATTAGCTTGTACGTGGGTTTTTTATACAAAACCATGAGATGAAAATCTACATCTTGCCAGATTCTCAGTTTTTCGTCAAAAAAGAGAGAATGTTTAAGTAAAGATGAAATTTTCCACACAGGTCCTGCAGTCTGCCATGGAGAGCGAAGGCTGAGGAATTCTGTCAGATGGTTCTCCTGTGGGGAAAATTCGTGCCACAACCCATATTCTTTCCCTGTCTGCAGGTCTTTTTTTATTGTCTGAAAGACCAGAAAATCAAAATCTGGATACTCTGTTAGCGCTTGTCTTCGTTGCCTGAGGGCAAAAGGTCGTAGCTGGTCGTCAGAATCAAGGAATATAACATATTTGCCCATTGCCCTCTGTAGACCTAGATTACGGCATGTGGCGGCACCTTTTGGTGGACGGTCTCTGTGCACAAGTTTTATTCTTTTGTCCTGCTGCTCATACATCTGTACAATGGAGATAGTACCATCTGTCGAACCATCATCAATGATTAACATTTCCCAGTCCTCGTGGGTCTGGGAAATAACAGATATTATTGTCTTGCCTATCAAATGTTGACGATTGAACACAGGAGTTATGATACTAAACAGGGGCATTATTTCAGTCTGTTTTTAAAGATTTTACGCAGCAGGGCTTTTGTCTTGACGCCCAGATTAATAAGTCTTTGACCAAGCAATGGAAAAATTAGCATTTTATATGTCTGTGGTAGACGCCAGCCGTCGCGCAGGATTTCTCCGCCAATTTTTTTTATGAGCCTCAAGTCACGAGCATCCCATGCTAAAGAATACATAAAGCTCAGATCATCCCTGAGTCTACGGCCTCTGGGATGTGCTTCTTGCCCGTTTTCCTCAAGCTTTTTTGGCTGCGGAGTGGGCAAAGGATTACCCAGCTGTATATCATCTGCGCTGCGCTCTTGGCGTTGACGTGCCATTTCTATTGCCATGGAATTGTAAAAACGGGCAAAATCGCGGTAGCGAGACATGGCCGAGCTACCGTGAATACGCAGAAAATATGTGCAGGAATGCAAAATAGCAATTTTTTTTCTGTCCATTAACCTGAGCCACAGATCATAATCTTCGGCCACTAGAAATTGCTCCCGATAATTACCCACTTCAAGGGCTAAAGATTTATAGAACATGACAGTGCCATGTACAATAGGTGCCGAGCGTTCAGGAGAAAAGTCATCCAGTGTCAGTTCTTTATATTCTTTACCCTCAAACCACTGTTCGCGCGGGAGTCGTTTGTTCCACGCAATTTTACCATTCTCTGTCAGATGGCATTGTTGTGTGGCCACAGCTCCGTATTCTGGATGTTCCAGGAGAAATTTGACCTGTTCTTCTAGTGCGTAAGGAAGGCTCATATCATCTGCATCGTGTCGTCTAATGAGCTCTCCTTGAGCGAGCTCCACGCCGCTTCGCAATGTGCGTGCAACGCCCTGATTTTCTTGATAGACATATTTTATTCTGTGGTCTTGTTTTTGAAAATACTTTATTATTGCCTCGCTATTGTCACAGGAGCCATCGTTGATAATTAGTATTTCTAAGTTGTTGTATGTTTGGTTAATAATGCTCAGAAGGGCTTGCTTGAGGTATTTTTCAGCGTTATATACAGGTACGAGTACTGTGACCAAAGGCTCAGTCATTTATTTTTGATTTTTCTTTTCGTTTACCAAAAATTTTATCAACCAGCTTTGTTAAAAAATTTGTCTTTTGACTCTCGTTTTTCAGTCCTCCTGGATAACATACAGCAGCTCTACGGTAGTAATAAATTTGTAAAAAATTGTTTGTTTTATCAGTTTTCATCGTAATTTTGGAATAATTTTTATAGATTAGTAAATGTAAACTTCTTTCATATTTGCGCAAAAAACAATATTTTTACTCAAAATTTACTTAAAATTTTCTATTATGGAAAATGTATATATAGAAGGTAATGATAAAACTCCTACTGTTATATTAGACAAAGATAAAGGATTAATTGAAATATCTGGCCGTTCACTTATTGAAGACTCAGAAAAATTTTACCTACCTATAGTAAACTGGATAACAGAATACATTGGGTCTCCCAAAGAAGAGACGGTTGTCAATTTCAAGCTTGAATATTTTAATACAAGCTGTTCTAAGTGGTTGATAACCATGGTTAAACAGCTAAAAAAACTTTACGAAAAAGCTCCTAATACATCTATAAACTGGTATTATGAAGATGAGGATGTTCTGGAATATGGAGAAGTGATAAGAGAACTGGTAGATGTGCCTATGAATATGATACCAGTAGAACAGGACGAAGATGATGACTTTGAAATATAATTACTGTAACATGCAGTTTCATAGTTTAAATGATTTTATTGCTACACTCAAAAAATATGATTTGCTTATTGAAATAGAAGAATTCGTCGATCCAGTCCTGGAGATATCAGAAATTACAGACCGTATATCCAAGCAACCTTATGGAGGTAAAGCTTTGCTTTTTAAAAATACAGGCACATGTTTCCCTGTGCTTACTAATTTTCTGGGCTCAGAAGCCCGCCTTGCCCTTGCCCTTAGACGTGAGAATCTCGAACAATTAGGTCATAATATAGATTTGTTGTTTCAGCTTTTTACCAAGCCAAACAAAAATTTTTTTCAAAAATTAGAAACAGCCTTTAACCTGAAGCGAATATCAGATATTTTACCAAAGAATAAATCAGGACATGGTGCCTGCCAGGAAGTAATAATAACTGACCCCAATCTTTTTGACCTCCCAATATTACAACTATGGCCTGGCGATGGAGGTCGTTTTATTACCTATCCTCTGGTCCATACAAAAGATCCTCTAACAGGCCAGCGAAATGTGGGCATGTACAGGGTGCAGATATTTGACCGGGACCTCGCTGCCATGCATTGGCATAGACACAAAACAGGGGCACATCATTTTTTAAAGTACAAAAAAGTGGGCAAGAAGATGCCCATAGCCATTGCTTTAGGTGGAGATCCAGTCTATACTTATGTGGCCACAGCACCTTTGCCAGAAAATTTGTATGAATACATTTTAGCTGGTTTTATCCGCAAAAAGCCAGTGAATCTTGTTAAATGTATTACTCAAGATATTGAAGTACCAGAGGACGCAGACATTGTTATAGAAGGTTATATTGACCCTGAAGAGGATTTTATTCTTGAGGGGCCATTTGGTGACCACACTGGCTTTTATTCCAAACCAGATTATTATCCACGTTTTCATATCACAGCCATTACGCACAGACGTGATGCAGTTTATCCAGCTACTATTGTAGGTGTGCCGCCACAGGAAGATGCTTATCTTGCCAAGGCTACAGAAAGGATATTTATTAGTTTTGTTAAAAATTCTATATCACCAGAAATAATTGATTGGGACATTCCTTTTGCTGGGTGTGGTCATAATTTTACCATTGTTCAGATAGAGAAGACATATCCTGGCCAGGGAAAGAAGGTTATTAACACTTTATGGGGTGCAGGTCAGATGATGTTCAACAAGGTAATGATAGTAGTGGATCAGGATATTGATATTCACGATTATAGCAAGATTGTTGAGCTTATATCCAGTAGGGTAGATCCCAGGACAGATTTATTGTTTGGACATGGACCAAGTGATGTGCTGGATCATGCAAGCGAGAAATTTACTTATGGGTCAAAACTGGGTATTGATGCTACTGACAAGCTCCCTGAGGAACTAGAAGTTGGTCACATACATGCTATAGAGATTGAACCATTTGATTATAACAGCATTGTTGATGTATTTGATGATGTTAAACATGTTAATACTTCTTTGATAGACAAGAATTTACCCATTCTTGTTTTGCTTGTTGAAAAAAAACAAAAAACTAAGGACCTTATAGAAGAGGTGTGGAGAAAATTTGACCTTTCTTTTATCCGTTATCTTGTAGTAGTGGATGATATTGTCCCTGAGGATGATATGCTTTTGATAGCCTGGTTGGTTGGTAGCAATATTGCTCCTGCCAGGGATTTGTTCTTTGTGAAAGATACACTGGTAATAGATGCCACAATTAAGATACCAGGTATTGATTCTATTACAGAACCATGGCCTAAGATAGCTATTTCAGATAATGAAACTATCAAAAAAGTCGATGAGAAATGGCTAGGTCTTGGTTTCAAAGAATTCATCCCTTCCCCTTCACTCAGATTTCACAAATACAAGGGCTAGATTGATTTTTTGTCTAAGATTCTCTATTTTTACTGAAATTAAAATAATTAAGATATGAAGCGTAATAAGCTATTTTTTAGATTAATAATAGGAGCTTTTGCTTTTGCTACATTTATATTAGTCTCTTGTCAGGGTTTTACAGATTATTTGAAGAGTCAATTCCCTGAGTTAGATAGCACAACCTATATTGTGATTGATGGAACATTGATGGCACCAATAGCTAATTCGACGAAGTATATAAGCGAATTCTTACCTAAATCACAGGATTCAACTAAATTCTGGATTGCTGTTGACCAGGGTAAGCTTATACATATAATGGCCAGACAAAATTCGGTTTTCACAGTAACAGGTGCCGACCTGGGTGTAAATGGTACCTGGCCTGCTAATACTGTATTTGGTCCTGTCTCTTTGCCTCCTATTGCTTTTGATCAGATCGTACCAATACCAAGTAATATACCAGGTGAGATAGGATTTGGTGATGTTGCGGTTAAATTTGTAATTAGCAATACTTTACCGCTTTCTATAAATGCCACGATTGACTCAATAAGATTCTATAACACAGTTACAGGCCAGACAGATTTTTATAAAACAACTATTAATTTCACACTGTCACCGGCCAATGGATCTACTCCTAGCATTGATACGGTTGTCGTGGATTCTACTAATTTTCCACAGATTTCACAGGCACTAGCTATTAAGCCAGATAAGGTTAGATTCGTCATATCTGGTACAGTTCCTCGGCAGACCCCATCTTCTAATATTTCTTCAAACCAGTCTGTTACAAGCGATATGTTAGTAGATGTGCCTCTTTATTTATATGCACGTGATATTGTTATTCCGGATACAACAGTAATCGATTTGCCTTTGAATGATAGCATTATTCAAGACATACTGGTTAAAGCTGTTGTAGAGAATACCATCCCTCTGGGAGGTAAGGTTTACCTTGCTTTTGTTGATTCTTTGGTGACAGATACTGTTGCTGTGTTAACAAATCCTGACTTTGCCAATTCGACAGATACACTGAACATACTGGTGGGAACGAAACTGGTCACTCTCAGGCCTGTGATAGACCTAAAACCAGGAGAGACAGATGCAGCAGGAACTCCTATTAATGCTGTAGTCTCTGTGTCAAAGCTTCATTTGTCACATCAGAATATCATTAGTCTCCAGAAAATTACTGGACAAAAACGTTTGCTCATTTTTGCAAAATTCAATACTTATCGTTCGGATGAACCACGCTTTGTCAAGATTCTTTCGTCTAATTATCTCAATATTAAACTGGGAGCAAAAGTCCAGTATGCAACTTCATTCTAATCAAAAAAACACAAGACCATGAAGAAAATAGCAATAATATTCTCGTTTATAATTATGGGTTTCTCGACCTTTCCTCAGCTGGCTACTTCATATTTTATGACCAATCTCCGTCAGAGTATTTATACCAATCCAGCTAGAATGCAAGACTGTGGCTTCTCCTTTTCTTTGCCATTGCTCAACATGCAAAGCTCAGCGTATTTGTCTACTCTGAACATTACAAATCTATTTTCTCAGGACAACACAGGTAAATTTTATGTGGACTTTGACAAGCTGGCAGCTAATTCGGCTGATTTCAACTATCTTTACAACACCAATCAGCTCTCGTTTTTTAGCTTAGGTATACGTTTCGGATTTCCGTTATATATTCATTTCGACAACTCGCTAAAGACTAATTTTTACCTCAATTATCCTAGAGGCCTTGTGGATTTTCTCTCACAAGGTATTTCACCGTCTAATCCACGTTTTTCTCTCACAAACCTGAATATATACTCTCTCATATATAAACAAACAGCAATAACGGTTGGCTTTAAAATTACCAAAGATCTGACGGTTGGAGCTTCTTTAAAAGCACTGACTGGCCTGGCTACTATCAATACAAAATCATTGATACTGGACATCAATGTAGACACAGCCAATAATACAAATTATCCAATAGATATTACTTCTGCTTATGACCTGTATTACTCAGGTCCTGTTAACTTTTCTTACAATGATAGTCTCGTGCTAGATACCACAAGCGGTCTTCTAGCACTTGGTGCAGGGGCAGATTTAAATTCAATCAGAAATCTGCTTTCTCCCAAAAATCATGGCTGGGCTCTGGATCTGGGTTTTGTGTATTCTCCTATTAAATATGTCGAAATCTCCGGAAGCATCATTGACCTGGGTTATATTAAATGGAAGACTAATCCCAGGGAAATTTCACACAACGAGACTACTTTCCACTTTGAGGGTGTTGATGTGATTAATGATACCAATGCTACTGACCAGCTGATTGATACCCTAAAGACACTGATAGCACCAACAGTGGCTGATAATGAGTTCACTACTTCTCTAAACACTCGCATATACCTTGGTATTGCTTTTAAGCCTGTGGATTATCTGAGTCTGGGGTTTGCATATCAGACAATCAAGCTTCAGCCAAAGAACTGGATGAATATTTACCACTTCTCTGCTGCATTTAATTTTGGATATGGATGGTCGCTGACAGGTACTTATTCAATTTATCCTCATAGTTATAATAATTTTGGGTTAGGTGCAGCACTAAAGCTCGGTTTTTTACAATTATATTTCCTGACAGACAATCTGGCCTTGCCTAATTTTGGTTTGAGTTATTTTACAAACCGTACAACACCTCCAGAACAGAATTCAGCAACGCTATGGCTGAAAAAAACACAACTGGTCAATTTCCATTTTGGAATAAACTTCAATTTTGGCTGTAAGGATCGCCTCGATTATGGGCTGCTAGATTAATCAATGAGTTTACATAATCTCACAAAAAAGGCTCGCAAAGGTTAATTTGCGAGCCTTTTTTACGTCCATACACCTTACTTTTGGTGTATAATAAGAAAAAGCCTAGCCATGAAGACTGTACTTAAAATATTAGCAATTGTCCTGATTATAATCTCTTTGGCAGATTTTATAAATATCCAGAAAGATAAACATACTTCGAAGCTGGAAAATAAAACCAGTGAGCTAATTACAGCTGTCAATTCCACTGTACTGAAAATTGTATACAAAAGCCTTTTCAATGGGAATACTCTGTCTTCTCCTGGCCTGACTATAAATATCTCAAGCAATACAGCTAGACTTTTTAGTAATTTGAAAATTAAGTTTTCTGACTATAAGACTGGAGGCTATCGACTCAACGGCCAGGTTAAAATACGTTTTACAGGCTTTGATCCTGACAATAAGCCTTGCTACCAGATTACCTACCCTGCAGGATTTTTCATAGAGTCAAATGGCCAGGAGTATCAAATCTTTGGTACAGAAACTTTCTGTTTTTCACGTGGTTTTTATTCCTTTACAGATCCAGGTGATGATTTGCTGACCCTCAGCGGTGACCTTAATCTCAGACATGGACAGACTTTGTTAAAAATTACTGACAAGGACATTATCCTGCAAAACTTTCAGCCTGTTGCCGGGTATCGAACAGTTTTGAGTAAAACTTTAGAAGAGCAAGTTTTTAGCTTTCAGAATCCTTCCACACTGGCAGGCCAGAATTTTGATTCATTGACAAAATAAAATCATTAAATTTATTTGAAGCAAAGGGGATTTTGTATAAAATTGTATTGATAGAAATCAGTAAAATAAATCATTATGATAAATCAAAAATGTGCGGAGCTGTTTCGTAAACTGAGGCAGCAGCGTCCTTTGCTTCACCACATTACCAATTATGTGGTAATGAACGATAATGCTAATATTGCTTTACACATTGGCGCCTCACCTGTTATGGCACATGCTTATGATGAGATAACTGAGATGACGGCTATAGCTTCGGCATTGGTGGTTAATATCGGTACACTGGACAGGAAATGGATAAAGAGCATGGAGCTGGCCATTCGCACAGCCAATGAACATAATATTCCCGTTGTCCTGGATCCGGTGGGGGCTGGAGCGACAAGCCTCAGGACCGACACAGCCTTGCATTTTTTGACAGAATACAGAATTGATGTTCTCAAGGGTAATGCTGGCGAAATATCCGTGCTGGCAGGCACTGGTGGCCAGGTCAAAGGAGTGGATTCTGTATCTGCTAATGATCCAGTGCAAGCAGTTAAGATAGCAGCTGGGAAATTTGGCGTAATTACAGCTGTCACAGGCAAGGAAGATATTGTGAGCGATGGCCAGCGCACACTGGTAGTAAAGAATGGACATGAGTGGCTTTCTACCATAACCGGTAGCGGGTGCAATGCCTCAACAATTGTTGGGGCATTTGTCGCCGTAGGCGACGACAAGCTGGAAGCAACAGCTTGTGCACTCGCAGCATACGGTCTGGCAGCAGAAAAGGCAGCTGAGCAAGCACAAGGGCCAGCTTCGTTCAAAGTAGCGCTCTTTGATCAGGTGTATAACCTCCAGCCTGAGGATCTGATCAACGGCGTGAGAATTGAAACATTATCCCAAATTACGCATTAGAACCACTGAAAATAGTGATTTGTATAACTATACTTTACAGATTTTCAGTGTGTTATCTGGATTTTTTTCTAATGCTACGCATTAGAAATTTTGCTACTTAATCAATTAAGTTTCAATCAGATATAACAACTTTCTCTAAAAATTTTTGTTCTTATGTTTTTCTTAACCTTAATTTAACAAGTAATACATTGACAATCTTTCTATTAAAAAGATTTTTGCAAACCTAACGCTGATTTTGGGATTATAATCGAAAACAAGCGTTTTGAGCCATGCTGGACAAAACTAAGAGATACCTGTATCTGGTGGCCGATGCCCGGGTCAGAAACCCTGACCTGGGCCTTGAGCGCATTGTGGAGCTGGCCATTGAGGGCGGTGTTAATATTGTCCAATACCGCGACAAGCTCAATGATTCCAGGCAGTTTTATGACCAGGCACTCCGTCTAAAAAAAATATGTGAGTATTACGGTGTGCCTTTTATAATAAACGATCGTGTGGACATAGCTCTGGCTACACAAGCAGATGGTGTGCATATTGGGCAGGGTGATTTACCGCTGGAAAAAGTGCGCCCTATTGCTGGAAATATGCTTGTGGGTTACTCTGTAAAGACCAGGGAGCAGGCAAGATGGGGTGAGGAATATGATGCTGATTATCTGGGAGCAGGCACGGTTTTCACCACTTCGTCCAAGAGTGATGCTGGCCAGGCTATTGGTCTAGACGGTCTGAGGCAGGTGGTAGAGGCTGTGGATATACCTGTTATTGCAATTGGTGGCATTAATGAGTCTAATGTAGCAGAATGTATGCGCACGGGAGTAAGTGGTATAGCAGTAATATCTGCCATTACACTGGCCAGCGACCCGCGTGAGGCTGCAGAAGCATTGGCAAGGGTGGTATTTGCAGAGGGTGGATCATGAATATTTGTGAGGATGTGGCCCTATGTCTGATGTTTTGTGGCTGTATTTGTTTGGTTTTATTGAATGACAGATAAAAAGGATTTGTCAGTAAATGTGTAGCCCTGGGATGATGAATTCCAGGGCTTTTTATTGTGTGGCTTTGTTTGATTTGGAGCTTTTTGGATGGTTTTGTGGTGTGAATGGATTTTTCTGTGATGATTATCAGATTGCTGGAACGAAAAATTTTGAGGACCTTAGGTTTGGAAAGAGTTATTTAAAGGTTGGTTAAAGATTAAGGATTTCGACGATTTTCATTTCGGGTTAAATCTCCTGTGCCATTGCCAGGAGAGCCAGTGATATTTTAACACCAGGGATTTTTAGCAGTTCTGTTGCAAGTGATTCGATTGTCGAGCCTGTGGTAATGACGTCGTCAACGATAAGGATGTGCTTGCCCTCAATACGTGAGGGCCGTGTCACCTGGAACAGGTTCTGCACGTTTTGCCATCTTTCGGTCATTGATTTATGTGTCTGTGTGGGGTTGTAGCGGATGCGGCGTGCTACCCTGGTTTCCATGGGTTTATCAAAGATTTCAGCAATACCAGTAGCCAGCAGTTCAGCCTGGTTGTATCCACGATAATATTGTTTTTTTGGGTGCAGTGGCACTGGCAATACAAGGTCAAAGTCTGCAGGAAAACCTTTGTCTTTCATACTCAGGGCCATGACCTGTCCATAGTAAAAGCCTATTTCTTTGTTGTGCTTGTATTTTAGTTCGTGAAGTATAGCCTGTGAAGGGCTGCGAGGAACGAAATGCATAAATGCAAAAGCATATTGCAAAGGCAGGCGTCCCCAGAAAAGACGGGTTATTGTATTGTCTTGAAAATCAGAAAAAGTCACAGTGGCCAGGTCCAGGTTGCAATCAATGCAGAGAAAGTGTTCGTCAGGTAAGAGATGTTTGCCACAGAACACACAGTATTCGGGGAAGAACATGTCGATTATGCCATCGATTATGTCCTGAAGAAAAGGCATTTGTCCATATTAAGTATTTCCACAATAATTTCGTAAAAAAATGTTTATTTATCAGCAATTTTTGATGAAGGAGTAAATGTTTTGAGGTTTACGAAGTTGAAGTGAAAAAGTAATTGTTGTTTGTGGGTAAGATAAGCTGTTTGGCACAGAGCTAATTATATCAATTAAGGTTTGATTCTAACTGTCAAAATTATGTGCTTTTACTTCCAGATTATTGTAGAAGTTGTCAGCAGGTAATGTCGTTCGAATAATTGGCAGGTCATGCAGGGCCACAGTGTCTTTAACCAGAAAATAATCAATCATTCCCATGTATAAATACGCTTGACACGGTGCGATATGCTTGTAAGAACCTCGTAAGGTATGGTATTCATCCATTCAGCAACTTGTGTGATAGGTAGCTGGGGCCCGAATATAATCACCTGGTCATCTTCCTGGACTCCAGGTATATCTGTAACGTCCACCATAGTCATATCCATACAGATATTACCGATGATAGGGGCCAGACGTCCCCTGATAAGCACTTTCCCCCTACCCTGGCTAAGGCGGCGGTCAAGTCCGTCGGCATAACCTATTGGCAAGATAGCAATAACACTATCCCTTGTGGTAAATTGTGCCCGGCTGTAACCAATGCTTTGTCCGGCAGGCACGCGCCGCAGCTGGGAAATATGTTTTTGTAGTGTTCTTAT
>JALVRO010000172.1 GCA_027031265.1 Bacteroidales bacterium
ATGATTCTGACCAGTAAGTTCAAAGATCCTGTGGCTGTACTGGAGCAGATTTATGCCCGGGGCCAGAAACGTGTGATTATCTAATCGTTAGTCTTTTGATTTTCTGGAGGCTAAATGATATGTGCCTGGTATTATTTGATCTGAAAATCAGCTGTTACTGTCACAGAGGCGGTTTTTTCCTTGGATGATGTGTTGAAAGCACCTCCCCAGGTATAGCTCTCGTCACTGTATTGGCCCGTAATCTGGAATACTCCCAGGTAAGCGTTTTTGAGTTTACCGAGGTGTGCGCCTGATTTCTCTGCAATTTTTTCTGCCCGGATGCGTGCATTCTCCGTGGCTTCTGCAATCATTTCGATTTTTAGTTCGTCGAGTTTTGTGTAGAAATATTTTGGGGCCTCAGAAGAGAGATAAATGCCTTTGTCGATTAGTTCGCTGATTTTCCGTGAGATGTTTTCCACTTTTTCTACGTCTTTGGACTGGATCTTAAAAGCCTGTGTGAGTTCATAGCCTATAAATTCCTGGTGGTAATTGTCTTTTTCGTCATAGTATGTGCGGTATTTTTCGCGGGCATCGACAGCCATAAAGGCTATTTCGTTCTCTTTAATGCCATTTCTGAGGAGATAATTTCGCACAATAGCCCTGTCGTGGGCAATCTGCTGATAGCATTGCTTTAGTGTAGGAGCTGTGCGGGTAAAGCTAGCTTCCCATACAATAAGATCAGATGTGAAATTTCGCTGGCTTAGACCTTTGACGTGGATAGTCTCATTGTCTTTGTATCTATGCACAAAAGCATTGGAGGCAATGTAAATGCCAATAATAAAAGACAGACCCAGTGCTATAGACCAGAAATAGTTTTTCATGACTTTAAGTGTTTTATTTTGTAAGATAATAAAATGTTTTTGGGTATATGTTTAATTTTTGACCAAAGAGAGTGGTTTAAGGAATTTTTAGTGTTTTTGTGTGGCAATGATTATATTTGTTTAGTAAAAATCAAGGTATGGTCGAGCAGTTTGAAAAATTTTTGCATGAGCATAGGCTTTTTAACCAGGGAGATAAGATTTTGCTGGCTTTTAGTGGTGGACCGGATTCTGTGGCTCTTGCGCACCTGTTGTATAAGAAGAATCATAACTTTGCTCTTGCCCATGTGAATTTTCATTTGCGTGGTAAGGAGGCGGATAAGGACCAGGTTTTTAGCCGTGAGTTTGCAGCCAGGCTGGAAGTGGAGTTTTTTACAATAGGCTTTGATACAGAGGGTTATGCAGATGAGAAGGGACTGTCTATAGAGGAAGCGGCTCGAGAACTGCGATACAACTGGTTTGACCAGCTAGCAGACAGGCATGGATTTGATCTGATTGCCACTGCCCACAATGCCGATGATAATGTGGAGACAGTTCTGCATAACCTGAGTCGTGGCACAGGTATAAAAGGTTTACTTGGTATTCCAGTCAAGCGTGGAAAAGTCATTCGTCCGTTGCTTTTTGCTTTCAAAGACCAGATCTTGCAATATTGTCATGAAAACAACTTGCCTTATCGGATAGATAGGACAAATGAGGATATTCGCATAACACGCAATAGGATCAGACACAGGATCATTCCAGAGTTTGAAATCCTGAATTCGTCTTTTAAAAATAATGTTCTCAGAACTGTCGACAATCTCAAGAGTGTTTATGCGTTGGTCAGGGATTATGTGGATTCATGTCTGGAGCAAGTAGTAGAACGCAGAGAAGATGATTTGTTTGTCAATAAAGCAAAGCTGAAGGAGTGTAAATACAGGGATCTTGTTGTTTACGAACTTTTTACGTCCCTGGGCTTTGGGGCGACAGTTATAGAGCGGTTTATGGATGTTTTATTTTTACAGCCAGGTAAGCGCTTTAGCTGGAGGGATTATGAGGTGATAAATGACCGGGAGCATGTGATTATTACCCGGCACAGGAAGCGTCATAGTGATGATAGGATACTCATTAGACAGAATGATAAATATGTGGATTTGGATAGCGCTACCTTGAGATTAGAAATTTTAGATGTGGAAAAAGTCCAATGGAGAGAATTGCCTGCCACAGAGGCTGCCCTGGATCTGGATAAACTGATATTTCCTTTGATTCTTCGTCATTGGCGCAAAGGTGATTATTTTTATCCTCTGGGCATGGGTGGCCGTAAAAAGCTGAGTGATTTCTTTGTTGACCAAAAAATATCTGTTGTGGACAAAGACAAATTGTGGATACTGGAATCTGGAGGTGAGATAGCATGGATTGTAGGCTATCGTATAGATGACAGGTTCAAGGTAACACAGAAAACAAAAAAGGTATTAAAACTGCATTTTGATGAAGAGGAGTAAATACATAATTCTGTTTGTCGGTCTGGTGTTTATTTTTTCTTCGTGTAGTGTGACCAGAAATATTCCTGATGGCCAGTATGTTGTTACGAAAATTGACGTTAAAGTAAAAGGTTATGCTTCAGGGGTGAGCGAGAGCAGGCTAAAACAGTATGTTCAGCAACCTTCTTTGCGCAAACTCTTTGGAGTGCCTGTTTATGCTTATATGTATAACATCCCTGATCCTGCCAGGGATAGAAAGAGGGAGAGAAGAAAGCAGCACAGACTCGACAAAATAAACTCTAAAATTGAACACCGTTACGATACGCGTACAGCTAGGCTTCAGGCAAAAAGAAATAAATATTATTACCAGTACAAACAATTGAGAGAAAAAGACTCAGTCCGTGCACAAAAATATTATCAAAAATACCTGGAGAGTAGTACACATCTTAAACAACGAAAAGATAGCCGACCAGAAGACCTGGCAAAGTTAAAGAAAAAAGATGTTTTTACGTGGTGGGAGTTTTTGCGTAATAATGGTCAGAAGCCTCCTTTGTATAATCCTTATCTTGTGGAGAAGTCTGCCCAATATATGAAAAATTACCTCAAGGCTTATGGGTATTACAGGGCTCAGGTGTCCATAGATAAGGTACTCAAAGACAAGAAAATAAAGATTATATATCACATAGACCCTGGCCACCAACTTATGATTGACAGTGTGGGGTATAATATTCAGGACCCTGCAATTAAGCGAATAATCTTGAGCAATATTGAATTACAGCTGCTGCCTGACATTCCGTTGCAGATTAATCTTTTACAACGGTATCGAAACCGTGTTGTCTCTTATCTCAAAGAACATGGGTATTATTACTTTGTCAAGGATTACATCACTTTTACTGTGGATACTGTGGGCAGGAAATATAAAGCCAAAGTAGTAGTAAATATACCCCTGATGAAGACAGCAAGCGGAAAACTCGTGCCCCACCCCCGTATGAAGATTCGTAATGTTTATGTTTTTTCTGATTATAATCCCAATGAAGCCTTGCAGAACCCACAGGCGTTTTTCAGTGATTGTGATACAAATGTTTATTACACAGGGGATAACGAGCCTTATTATTTTATTAAAAAATATAAATATGTCATCCGTCCAAAGGTTTTGCTAAGGGAGATTTACGTCAAACCAGGATCTATCTATAGATTTTCGGCAATAAAGAATACTTATTCACATTTGACTAAATTTGCTGTGTACAGGATTGTTAACATTGACCTCAGGCCAGTGGACTCATCTAATCATTATCTGGACTGCAATATACAGCTTACTCCTGCCAAGAATCAGTCAATAACGGGTGAAATTGTGGGCACCAATTCTTCTGCCACAATAGGTGCTGCTGCAAACCTGACTTATGAGCATAGAAACCTTTTCCGTGGTGGTGAGATCTTCTCCTTGCAGCTACACACAGCTCTGGAGAGTCAGAAGGCATATCTTGGAAGTTTTAGCCTGGATTCAATGCTTGTATTCAATACCCTGGAATATAGTGTGGATGCTCGGCTGACTGTGCCTCGTTTGCTTTTGCCTTTCCGTCTGGGTGGGTTTGTCGAGAGAAGTAATCCACGGACAGTTTTACAGTTTTATTATAGTTTTCGTGATAGGCCTGAATATAACCGTATAGACTTGACAGAGAGTTTTTCCTACTACTGGAAAGCAAATATCTATACCAACCATATTCTTACACCGCTGAGAGTGAGCTCGGTACGTGTGTGGAATATGTTGCCAGAATTCCAGCAGTTGCTGGTATCATCGCTATTGCAGGAGTCGTACCAGGATTATTTCATCTTTGGCACGAGCTATTCATTTACATTCTCAAATCAGGGTGAGAGGAGGATAAACAATATTTATTTTCAGACAAATTTTTCGTCCTCTGGCAATTCCCTTTATGCTATTATGAAACTGTTTAATGCTCCTAAGAATGATCAGGGTGCTTATTATATGCCTGGTTTTGAGACAGTTTTTGCCCAATTTGTCAAGCTAGATGGCGATTTCCGGGTTTATCATCATTTTGTGGGAGGTAACCAGCTGGTATGGAGATTCTTCAGTGGCGTGGTGGTACCGTTTGCTAATAGTAAGCTTGTACCATTTGGTGAGAGATACTTTATCGGAGGGTCAAATAGTATTAGAGCCTGGACAGTCAGGACTCTGGGCCCAGGGTCTTACCGATTGCCTGAGGATGTGAGATTTCCTAACCAGACAGGTGATATTAAGCTGGAGACAAACCTGGAGTATAGGTTTAATGTCGTATGGAAGCTCGAAGGTGCTTTGTTCCTTGACGTAGGTAATATATGGGCAATTAATAGTAATGATACACGTGAGGGTGCTGTGTTTTATTTTGATAAGTTTTATAAGCAGCTAGCAGTTGGAACAGGAACTGGTGTGCGCCTGAACTTGAATTTCTTTGTAATTCGCTTGGATGTTGGGATGAAATTATATGATCCTTCTGC
>JALVRO010000173.1 GCA_027031265.1 Bacteroidales bacterium
CGATGATAGATACTTTTCTGTTCTCAGCCATTATACACAACTTGAAGGTTTAGGAAGACCAGCATATTTAGAAGCTTTCTTCAGTGGAGCTCCTGGGAATAGCTTATAAAAGCCTTTGATATCAACATTACCAGATTTACCTACGGCACGTATTGTCAAAGTCTCGCCACCCAGATATTTCTCACGCAAGAATTTGAGCACAGCCAGATGTTGATCTGTAAGTTCCAGACCTTCTTCTTTTGCCATTTCTCTGGCAAGTTCTTCGGTCCATTGATTAGGGTCTAGCAGGTAACCTTCGTCGTCGACCTGTACGGTTACACCTGCGATTGTTTTTTCTGCCATAATTATTGAGTTTTAGGATTTATTTATTGTGTTGCCCCGGGGCTAGAAATTCATTTTCTGTGAAAATTTGCTTAGCATAGAGACCAAAAATCCCAGGCTTTTCTTCATTTCAGGTTTTGAGAACTCTCGCATGGCTCTAAAAAGCCCTATTTCTTTAGGTTTTTCTTTGCGGGCTTCGTTGTATGCTTCTAGCATTTTCTTGCTATCTTCCAGAAGTGTGGAAGTCAGAAGCAGACGACTAAGTTCTACCAGACTCTCCACCTGTTTTGCCAGAATCTCTGCATCTTCTGGTTTATAGTATTTGACAAAGCTATCAGACACCTTAGTCAGTGAAGAGAAAAGCATTAGATAACCTTTCTGCTCCATATCTGATAAACGATGTATAGTGTCTCTGCCTATCTGGTTAATGATAGGTCCCAAGTCTTTGACCAAGTCATAGATACTCTCGAGACTATTGAGCAACTCATAAAATATCTCAATATTCCTGAGCAGCTTGAAAAACAGACGCACAATAACCTCATCATTCAAGTCCACTCCTTCGTTTTCCAACCTCTCCACAGATGTGTCATACAAGTCTTTACCAATAAGGGAGAGGTCTCTGATCAGGTCCTCTTGCTGCTCACGCCTCTGTTTTTCCTTAAAAGATTCCTCCAGGAGGATATCTAGTTTGCGGTTAAGCTCATTTATTTGTTGTTGTAAGTTTTCCTTTTCCATGTCCTTTAGATTTAAGGATTAACAACTTCTTTACCAGCCATAGACATAAGCGCCTCTATAGGCATTTCCTTGCCCTTGAGGATTATATGCCAGTACATCCAGCGGAAAATAAGTTTTCCATAATGATTAACCTTTGTCTCACGCAATAGACCAAAGGGACCAAGACCTGGTAGAGGGAACTTTCCTGGTAGAGGCTCCACCTCATAGTTAAAGTCAATCAAGATACCCTTACCATCACCAGACTCTATATAACAATTGGCATGTCCGTCAAACTCACCTGTAAGAGAACGGTCTTCGATAGCACACAATATATTCTCGAACAATATCTCAGCTGAGAAATGTACCACAGAACCAGCCTTTGATGTGGGCAGGTTTGTAGCATCACCAAGTGCGAAAACATTAGGATATACGACTGACTGCAAAGTATGCTTATCTACTTTAACAAAGTTCATATCATCTGCCAGGCCACCACTCTTTGCCAGGAAATCAGCACCCTTATGTATAGGGACAGATACCAGACAGTCAAATGGTACCTCTTTCTCATCATAAGAAATAATCTTCCTGTTTTCATTATCCACACGCTCAATATAAAAATCTGTAACAACTTCAATATTTTTCTTGTCCAAAATTTCGCCTAATACCTTGGCAGATAGAGGCTTGGTAAAAGCAGCTGGCAGAGGGGTTACAAGTTTAATATTTACGTTCTGGCGAATACCTTTCTCTCGGAAAAACCAGTCTGCCAACATTACGAACTCCAAAGGAGCCACAGGACACTTTATCGGCATATCAGCAATGTTCAAAATAAGGTCACCCCCCTTCCAGGTCTTGAAGAAATTAGCCAGATTCACAGCTCCCTCCAGTGTGTAAAACTGGAAAACTTCCTTGTTCCACAGTTCACCCTGCAATCCAGGAGTCTCCGAAGGGTCTGTCTGAACACCTGTAGATACAATTAGAAAATCATAGTTAAGTACCTGGCCATCTGCTAGATGCACACGGTTTTTTCCGGGTTCAATACGCTCTATTTTATCTATAATAAAATTGACTCCTGGTGGGATAAAATTAGCCTTTGGCTTGATGACATCATACTTTGTGTAAATTCCGAATGGAATAAACAGAAAACCTGGCTGGTAAAAATGCTTTTTCCCTTTGTCAACAATGGTAATCTCCCACTCCTCAGGTTCAAGTGCTTTGCGAAGTTTGTTTGCCATAATTGTGCCACCTGTACCGGCACCGAGAATTACAATCCTTTTCATAGAATCATGATTTAATTTATTTCATTGATTTATATCAATATTATTAATCAAAGATATGTTTTAATGATTAATATCACAAATTAACATGGCTGTTTTTCGAAAATTAAACATTTGATTAAATCTAAAACTTATTATGTCAGACTAAAACATTATAATTGATAAGCTTTGTAATAAAAAATTATCTCCAGCTTGATAAAAATTGACTTGAATCAAAAAGAATAAAAAAGCCCCGCAATGCCTAGGCATTGCGGGGCTTAAAGAAAAAAGTTAAAATCAAATGCTTAGAACAAATTTGGTATTATTCGCAACCTCCACCAACCTGTTTTTTCTTAACAGGAACTGCTATCTTAGGTTGTTGTGATGGTTGTGCGGCTTGTGCCTTTGAAACTTTAACATCTATACGTTTACTGCCAGTGATATACGGGTATGTATTAAAAGCTGTGTTAAAATTAATACGTTTATTAAGGATACCATCCATGAAACTATGGTAACCAAACTTGAGTGAATAAGCCTTATATCCCAGCACTCGCAGATAAGCTGTAGTAGCCACAGAAGTATAGCCATGATAGCAGTAAACCACAATAGGTTTGTCCTTTGGTAAATATGCCAACTTCTCAGACGGTAAGAGCTCATTAGCACGGATATTAACAGCACCTGGAATATGTCCGATTTTGTAATGCTCTTTTTTACGCAGGTCAATGATAAAATATTTTGTTGGATCTTCGAAGACCTTGTCTGCACTGATAAGATAGTCAGAAGGTTTGAGATTCTGTGCTTCCTTGACTCTGGCCTGCAAAACTTTCAGAGGCAAGCCTTTCTCCAATTCAGGCAATGATGACTTTTGTGGCAGCCTAACATCCTGCTTGCTTATACGGTTAATGTATTTTGCGGAAATATTTTTCTTAAAAAGACCAGAAAAATCCCTGTTCCAGCCTCCCATGCCATAAGCCAGGGAAAAAACATTTTTGTATCCTAGCATTCGCAGGAGTTCTGCATTATATGTAGCACTCTGTCCTGAGTAGCAAACCAGAACAATGCGATTATACGCCGCTACATTGATCCCATTGAGAAAACTGAGCAAATCTTTAGCCCGCACATTATAAGCTCCATTAATATGCCCAGCCTCATAAGCATCTTTTCGTCTGATGTCAATAATTAAGTCTTTGCTGAGTTCGTCTTTTACAACAGGAGCAATTATCACTGGAGGGAAAGCCTCCTCTGTGACAACGGGATTGGCCTGCTGCATAAACTCAGCAAGAGCAGGCTGAACATGTTGAGAGAGCAGAGCGTCAATATCTGCAGTATAGTAAGTCTGTGATTTATTGCAAGATAGCAGAACTAAGAAGCTTAAAAGCAAAGCAAAACTTATTTTTTTCATCACTGTTGATTTTTAGATTTCTGTTAATAATTATTCGCATCCACCGCCTACCTGTTTTTTCTTTACAGGTACTTGCACAGACACTTTTGGTTGTGACTGCGTGGTTGGTGTACCACCTCCAGCAGCTAGCTCGGCAAACTTGTCTTTGTAATTAAAATCTGGTTTTTCGTCATCATAAAAAGCACTTCTGATTGCAAAATTCTTTACAAAGTTATCCCGCAAACTCTTGTATGTACCGAGCAATGCATAACAGTTTTTGTATCCAGCCCTTTTGGCCACTGTCACAGACAGGCGTGTAAAACCAGGATCATCGCTGTAAAAGACCTTTACTGCATCGCTTTTCAATACGTCCTTATGCCATTTTTTCAATAGGCTTTTGGATGGTATATTTATAGCATTTGGCAGATGTCCCAGTGCATAGGTGTGTGGATCTCTCAGGTCAATCAGAACGAAATTTACTGTATCCTGAAAGTAAAGAATGTGATAAAACTGCTCTGGACTAAGTTCTTTTATCTGGAAGCTCTGCATGAAGCTTTCCGGATCGTCATTTTTCACATTACAACTGGCCAGGGCAACCAGGAGAATTATTAAGTAGCTGAGACGTTTCATTTGAAATAGTTTTTTAAGTTTTTAGCCAAAGAAATAATTATTCACAACCTCCGCCAACCTGCTTTTTCTTAACAGGTACCTGAACTTTGACCTTTGGTTGGGAAGAAGCCTCCTCACCACCTGTAGCGCCTGTGAAAAATCGGGCAGCGGCACGACGGAATTCGTATTTCTGAAATTCTGCTTGTTTAGCCCAATCTGCCGGACGCTTAGGTTGCAGTAAATCATTAAACCAGGCATTAAGACCTCCTTTGAGCACATGTAGGTTTTTAAACCCAGCTGCTGTGGCTATCAACCATGCTTTATCCGCCAGAGAGGTGCCGTTTGAGAAAAACACAATTTTATAAACATCTGACCCAGAAAGTAGTTGCTGGTTTGTCCCGTTGAACAATGAATCTATTGGCATATTAATAGCACCTGGCAAGGAAAACTGCTTATACTGCTCAGGGCTACGAACATCTACCAGTAGTAACATCTTATCCTGATTCATCAATGATCTA
>JALVRO010000174.1 GCA_027031265.1 Bacteroidales bacterium
TTTAAGGACTAAACCAATATCTACATTCACACTGTGGAAAGTTGAGTCATAGACATATTTATATATAATAAGATTGTAAAGGTTATTGTAAAAAGCATTGATCTTGAAGTAAAGATTGTCGTTAATAAATGTGGTTAGAGTTATTTCATAAGCATCTTTATATTCTGGTTTTAAATCTGGACTAACAAAACGCCAGAAGGGACTGGTAAGTCCAATGACTCTATCCAGGCTGTCTTTAACAGCAATGAAAGAACCATAATGCTGATATGCTTTGTGTACAGATGGTGCAAGGAATGCCCTACCATATATGAATTTTACAGACACATAGTTTGTTGGTGTATAAACAAAAGAGAAGCGAGGTAGTATAATTCCATTATAGCGATTGTTGTATTCTCCACGAAGGCCAAATGTAACATATAATTTATCTGAGAAATGTCGTGTTGCCTGGGTGTAGATACTCAGATTGTAATAGCGTATACGATAGAAATCCTGGTAAATTGTAAGATCATTTCCGGCAGAGTCTGTTATGTTTGTTCCGAAGTAGTAAATATTTTGCTGGTTATATGGTTTGGATTCGTCGTAAGGGACAGGAAGGTCGCCGGTTTTTGGGATGACGTCATAATAATCAGCTGCGAAACCAAAGTTGAATAAGTGGTTTTTAAATCCAGAATAACGAAAGTTTTGTTCCCAGTGTAGATCACGGGCGTTTTCGTATTTGTAAGCTACATTGAAGTTTGAGTAGACATTGACAAATGCTGAGTTTGGCAATATTTTAAATGTCTGGAAATTCAAAAGTGAGTTTGATTCAAAGGCCAGGTTCTTGGATCTATGATTGTGCTTGAGGTAAATATTGTAAAGGAGAGTGTTGTAATGGGCCTGTTTACAAAAGATTGAGTACTCAGGGCGACCGGTCAAAGACGTAGAGTGGGATTCGAAGAAATTAATGTAACCCAGTTCCCAGCTTTTGTAAAATAATTTGGCTCTTATATTTGCTGAGCGAGTATGCATATCCCATGGTTGTATTCCAATAGGAGCAATTATTGTATCACCAAAGCTGATAACTTTTCCTGTTTTTTCATACACATAATACCATTTGTACAATTCGGGGTAATAGACAGGCATAAATGGTTCATCTGATTCATAATATTTACCCACTAGGCTTATACCCAGGTTTTTGACTTTGTAATTGGCTGCCATGGAGGTATTATAAGTATTGTAAATACCCCTTTGTGCATTGACTTCCATACCTTTCTTTTCCTCTGGGCGGTATGTGATAATATTGACTATTGCTGTGAAAGCATCGGCTCCGTATAGAACAGAGGAAGGATTTAGGATGATTTCTACTTGTCTGACGTTAGCCAGGCTATAGCTTTGTCCGATGGGTATGTCTGTACCAGCAGCTGAGTTTATTCTGACTCCATCCAGGAGGATAAGGAATTTTTCGTTTCCCCATATCCCATTGATTGTGTAAATATCTTCATCTTCATCTGATGAGCGATGTTGTACTATTATTTGTGGAATATCATCGAGCATATCACGCAGACAAGTATAGTTGTTCTTGCGTATTTCGTCTTCTGTGATCGTGATAGTATTGCTAGGTGCTGTAAGGACAGTCATTATGTTCCTGCCCGGGGTTGATATTTTTATTTGCGCAAGCTGCCGTAAAGATAGATTGTAGAAATTAGTATCTATCTGTGCAGATGCTATTGTCAGAAAAAAAACAGCAAATAAAAAGAGTAGAAATGCTTTCATTTGAAATTTTTTATAAAAAATAAAATTTTCCATGAGATATTGCAACAAAAAATTTATGTCAGTTAATAATAATTTTTCTTAGTCGACGCTTTAATTCTCTGTATTTAGTGCTTAGAGTATCTATCTTGACCCTGGCTTTTTTCTTCTGTAATTTTCTGTTTTTACTGGCAAGTTTTAATAATTGTTTTCTCATTTTACGAGCGTTGCGGATAACCTGGCGTGCTTTTTTGCGTGCCTCTGGGGTGTTTTGTTTTAATAGCTGTCTGGATATTTTACGGGCTTTGCGCATAATGAGTTTGGTGCGTTGGCGTGTTTGTTTGATATTTTGTTTTGCCTGGGCAAGTGATTGTTTTTTCTGCTGTCGCTCAACGACACGTGCAGCCCGCAAGGAATCGGCCAAAGCTTTAGTATGTAAAGATTGATTCTGAAGGTTTGCGGTAGTGGATTTTCTCAGCAGATTGGTAGAAATACGAATTTTGGGATCTGTTGCTTTGCCTATGATGGTCAGGTAGATAAAAGTGTGATCTTCGCCTGTGATAGTTTTATGAAGGAGCCGTAATATTTCCTTTTTTGACACGGTAAGGCCGAGGGTAAAGTTGATAAGGTTGGAAGGTGGGGAATAATAGCCTTCTAATGTTGCAGGACGCGAGGACAGGTTGAAGGATGAGCGCGGTATTGTCAGACTGTGGAATTGATAACGGAAATATAGGTCCATGTCCTGAATTAAAGGGGTGCTGAGCTGTGGTATCTTTAGTGCCTGTGATAGCCGGGCTGTTATGTTATTATTGGGTAACTGTAGCCATGGAGTAAGGAGTTTGCCTGTTAGATAAATATTCTGGACTTTTTTGTTAGCTCGGGGAAAATAGATGAAACTACCTGATATTCCAATATTTACATTGCCTCTGGTATGTGAGAGAAAATCTTTGACAGAGTCTGACAGATTCAGCCATCTGGGCAGATAGGACGGGTGTAGCTGTGTTATATCTGATCCAAAAGTGATAAAGATCTGGTCGTTAATAGGTTTTATCTGAGCTGTGAGGTTTATCTGTGTTTCAGACACGCGTGCAAGTAAAGTATTGATTATGATTGAGTCTGGGAAAATGTTGAATTGTGTTCTTAAATTGTTGATTTTTAGAGATTTGTATTTAACTGTGTCGATCTGTAGGTCTATTGTTGCTGTGATGTTTTTACCCATTGGTATCGGTAAATAGACCTTTGGGCTGGACGAGGTTATGGAGAAGAGGATTTTATTAAGGTCCAGACTGGTTGTTTTGATTTTTGTTTTAACGATTAAAGGAGTTGTGACATCAGAAGTTTTGGAGAGAAGATAAGGAATGTAATTTTTCGCCGAAAGGCTATAACTGAAGGATTGTCCATTAAGGTTTGCATTATTGGAGGTAATAAAGATAGAGTGTTTTGTGATGTAGCTACCGATGTGTTGGGCAGAAAATGAAGTATTGGGTGATGTGAAGGAGAATTGGTTAACCAGAGTCAGACCTTTAATATTAAGTGATGATAGTTCTCCTGGTTTTTTTCTGTTTATAAAGCCATTGATATTTATATGAGCGTTAAGTAGTCCGCTGATTTTTAGTTTGTTGAATGGGAAGAATATTGAGATTTGTTTTAGGTCAAGGCGTGTGTCGAGAGAACCGGTTATGAAAGTTTTTTGTAATTTATTATTTACCAATAATTTATTTAGTGTGAAATAATTGTTTTGTAATCTAAATTGTGCATAATTAATTTTGATTTTCAAGTGATCGGTTCTGGTTAAATATGCCAGGAGATTGACATCTTCGAGAGTTTCGTTGAGCCAGGGGATATTAGCATAACCATTAAGGATTTGTACTCTAGCCTGAAGATTACTGGTGTCTATAGATTGTGTTTTTTTGCTCATGTATTCCAGGTTAATCTGGTATGTTCCTCTGGCTTTTATTCTCGAGAAGTTTCTGCTATATAAGACATTGACTACTGATAAGAGGTCTTTGAAGTCTTTGGTTAGGGCCGCAATCTTGAGATTATAATTGTGAAAGTGGTTTGTGTCACAAAGGCCTGTATTTTCAAATAAGCCTTTTGCGCTGAATTTCAGTTTGTTAAGAGAGAATTGTCCATTAAAATAATAATTATCCACACAGTCGGGAAAAGTATTTTTATAGTCAGACTCCACACCAAGGTCTATATGTCTGAAAAGATAAATATTGCGATGCTTAACATACGAATCCTCAAAGAAAGCAGAGAGGTAAAACTCAGCGCTCTGGCTACTTATTTTCAGGTTCTGGAACTTAGCTGCTACATTCTCAGAGCCAATGAATATGTTGCTTTCCAGGTCATTATAGCTAACCTGACCCCGGAATATGTTTAGGGACTCAATAATGATATAAAATTGTGATGCAGAGGTTGTTATTTCTTCTTTTGTTGGGATAAAATAATAATTGGCCAGGCCAGATAAGTCTACAAGCAGTCTAAGTGAAGGATATGAACCGTCTACTTCTTTTATCAGTATTTGTCCATTTTTTCTGAAAGCCCTGGAGATATCGAGAGTTATTTTAGTATCAGGTACGTAAAGTAATGTGTCTTCTGAGAAAATACCTTTACCAGTAACTGTCAGTTCATGAAAATACACATGAACAAGAGGATAGGAACTAAATGCCTGTATCTCGGATCGGTCAAAGTCTATACGTACCAGTAGGTTTCTGTTTGCATAGTGTATGGCCTGGCGAAGTAAAAAGTTTCTTAATAGGCTAATTGTCAGTAGTATAATAATAAGTAGAATTGTCACAAACAGTAGAAGAAAGCCAGTGTATTTTTCCCATTTTTTCATTCACAGTATATTTGCGGCGGAGCAGAAAATTATAAGTTACCGAAATATTTACGTAGTCCCCATTCCAGGCTAAGACTGACGATGATAAGAATCAAAAAGATATAGTGTCTGATACCTTCCCTAACCTTTACTTGACTGGTGATAATGCTTGGGAAGTGCTGGCTGCTCAGTAGCTTATTCTCCAATGATTGGACCTGTTTGTCCAGGAAAAATTTCCCTCCTGAGAAAGAAGCAATTTTTTTTAGCAGGTCTATATCTGCCTTTAAATTTATTGCTTCTATATTTATGCTTCGGACAGCAAAGCTACCCTGGTCATTGAATGATTCATTACGCCAGTGACATGAGGCAGAGTAGTGGTAGATTCCTTGTTCCAGCTTTCCTATGTTTAGCGTGTAATGGTCTGTGGATCTGGTAAAAATATAGTTCAATACATTACCAGCAGAGTCTCTAAGGGTGAGTTTAACATCTGGCTCTGTGACGGGATTATAGGACTTGTCGTACAGCTCAGCTGTGAAAACGACTTCCTGGTTCTGGTCAATGACAGGACTCACCTTTACCCGGAAACGTTTTTTGTTCTCTGTGGTGAGCAGGAACTGGACTATTTGTGTGACAAGCTGGTCTGTCTGGGTAAATGACTTTGTGTTTCGAAATTCGGTCATACGCCAGCGCCACAGTCCCTCACCGCATATAATGCCTAGCTTGTTGTCGTTTAAAGGACTGGTAGGTATGAACATTATAAGTGGCCTGTTGGTGGCAATACCATTGACATTCTGCCAAAGCAGCACACTGTGGCTTTGCACATTACGGTAATCCATGTAAGCTACTATTAGCGGAGGTAGCTGCATAAGTAATTTATCCAGATCTCTGGGTGGTAGAAAGATGTCAAAATCTTTGTTAACCAATCCCTGTGCCTGGTCCACACTGCCAGGTATGGGGTCAAAGTCCAGCCCTGTGTTGAGACTTTTCAGCTTGAGTCCATCTGTTCTGGGACCACATAGGAGAAGTATTGGTTTATGTGCGGATTGCAGGCGGCTGCGTAATGCCAGGGCATTGGTCCTGTCATCTGGCAACTGGTACAGCACAATCAGGTCATAAGCATTGAAGTGGCCTTTGAATTTGTCCAGGTATGCAAAGTCTATTTTGTACGTTGGGATTGTGTGCAGGGTACGTCTGATGGTAGCAATGTCAGGATGCGGGAAAGATGAGAGGATAAGGATTTTTTGTCTGGAATCAATAACATTTATTATTGTTGTGGCGGTGTTGTTCAGTCGGTTGCGTTCGCCTGTTACGGGTGTGGCTGAGACTGTGAGGAGTTTTTTTCCCGGTGTGGAGGCTTTTAGCACAAAGTTGAGAGTGTTGTTGAAAAAATCTTTGTCAATGTGCACTGTTCTGGAGGTAATTTTGCGGCCATTTATTTTGACCTGTACAGTGATTTTTTTGCCTGTGGCGTGAATAGCTTCCAGGTCAACATTGAGTGGAAATTTTTCATGCAGGAAAACAATGCTATTGGTCTGTAGGCGGCTGATTCGTATGTCTGTGTATTGTGTGGTGTCCCCCAGGGCTATGGAGTAAATTGGCACTGGAGACTGACTGGCTTGTAAGCTGGGGTCATAGCCCTGGTTGTATATACCATCTGTGGCCAGTATGATAGCTACCAGGTTTTGGTTCAGAAAACGCTGATTTATTTCTGACAGAGCCTGTGATATATTGGTATAACTGCCCCGGAAGTCTATGCTGGACTGTTGTCTGAGGCTATCGGAGAAAGTAAACATTCTCAGATCAAAGCGTGTGCTTAGCTGTTTTACAAGGGAGTTTAATTTTTTCTTGTATAAGGCTGTGTATGCTGAGTCAGTGGCAAGAGATATGGACTGGGTATTGTCTTGAAGTAAAACCACGATAGGTTTGTGGCGTGTGTTTAATGTGCTTTTTATCAGTGGATTGGATAATAATAGGAATAATAGGAATAAAGCAACAAAGCGCAGCAGTGCCATGAGAAAAATCCATGCTCTGGGCACATGATCAAATTTGTGGTCTTTGTAATAATAGAAAAATGAAACTGCTGCGCTAATAATCAGACCGAGGAATATTAGCCATGGTCTTTCTATATGAATGCCTGTCATAGAATTTTCTTAAAGATGTGGTAATATTCGAGCAAGCGTTTCTGATAACCAGCTGGGTCTGCCTCACCATTGTATTCGCGTGCAAAGTTGAAAAAGTCTTTATTCTGCAAGTAAAGAATACGTCGTGGTACTGCTTTGGTAAAATCAAACAAAGCAAAAAGGTGATAACGGATATCTTTCTGAAAATTATCAAACATTTCCTGGACAGTGTCGTAGCCAATGACTTTGTGATTAAAGCCCATTACCTGTGGAGCACCCATTGATATAGATTTCATTGCAGCTGTCTCATCTAATTTGCGGGCAAAGTTGAAAACTTCCCATTCGCTATCCTGTGATTCGTGCACATCCTGCCAAGGGTCTTTGTCAGACTTACGCCACTGATGCCCGAAGCGGCGGGAATTGGGGTTATAACGAAAATACTTGTTGTACACATCAGGGTGAAATTTGCCAAAGAACATCCAGAACACATGGTTTTCGAAGCGGATAATCATTCTGCCATTTTTGTCAAATCCATCGCCGCCCCCTTCGACACATATAACAGCCATTGCTGATTCTACCTCTATACCCAGCTCCAGACTGATACGTTTCATCAATCCTCCGTATTTGTTCCAGCTAACAGCAGCACGGCGGTAATTAGAAGGACTTTGTGGAACTTTTACTTTTTTGTCAGGCTCCAGTGGATAGTTCATCAGGTCCTCCCTCTGGTGGAAGAATTTAGCAATAGCCTGCATACCGCCCAGTGGGGGCAAATCATGTGCTTCTACCCATTGTTTGGCTACATAAGCTATACGTCCATTATAATCAATTGCGTACCAGTCAAGTAGCTCCTCTATGATGTAAACCAAATCGCCTTTTTTAAGCTTGCCTATAACCTGTCCCTCGCGAGAAGGCATATCTCTGACATTGAGAATGTTAGCGTTAATCTGTCCACGCTTTGTATAGGCAATTATGAGGATATATTTTTTGTAGATATAAGCTGAAGATTTGCCCCATAGAATTTCGTACCATTCACCCTGTTCGTTGAGGATATTAACGATGTCACCACGGCGCACACGGCCCAGTATCTTTGATTTGAGGGATGGTTTTTTCCTGACATTGAGCAGTTGTGGCAGGACTTTACCTTTTACTTCAATCTGGTCTGCAGTGGTTTTGACAGCCTGCCGGCTTGCACGGATAAATCTGTCGAATAGTCCCATAATAGCGGATTTTTAATCTTATCCAAAGAAAACAAAAAAAAACTGGCTTTGCAATAAATTTTGATTACCAGAATGAGGGGCCCTGGCAAGGTTAAAAATTATTAAGCACAGGCTGGAAAATTATTTTTTTTATTTAAAATTGTATTTGGCTAAAAAGCAGAAAGTATGGATACCAAGGAATTACTAAAGAAAGTGCGCAAAATAGAGATAAAAACCCGTGGGCTTACGAGTGAAATTTTTGCCGGACAGTATCACAGTGCTTTCAAAGGCCGTGGTATGACTTTCTCTGAAGTCAGGGAATACACTGTGGGTGACGATGTTAGGACTATTGACTGGAATGTAACAGCCCGTTTTAATCATCCTTATGTCAAGGTCTTTGAGGAGGAGCGTGAGCTGACTGTTATTTTGATGATTGATGTCAGTGGCTCCCAGTTTTTTGGTAGCCTCAGGCACAAAAGGGAATACATTGCAGAGATTGCTGGTGTACTGGCTTTCTCAGCTATTGAGAATAATGATAAGATTGGTGTTATTTTCTTTTCTGATAAGGTTGAAAAATTTATACCACCTGCCAAGGGCAGAAGGCATATCCTGAGAATAATAAGTGAAATTTTGTCATTTGAGCCGCAGGGAAAAGGTACGGATATTAACGATGCTCTCAGATACCTGATAAATGCCATAAAGAAACGAGCTATTGTGTTCTTGATTTCGGATTTCTTTGCCAATGACTTTGATAAATCATTAACCATAGCTTCCAGAAAACATGATGTGATAGCCATTAAGGTTAATGACCCCCGTGAAAAAGAGCTTCCTCCTATGGGACTGGTGCAGATCAAAGATGCTGAGACAGACAAATATGAGTGGATAAACACAGATAGCCGTGAAGTGCGCCAGACTCTGCAGGAATGGTTTGAGCATCATCATGAGACTGTCAAAAATTCATTCCGCCGTTCTGGCATTGATTTTATTCATGTTTTTACAGGAGATGATTATGTTAAGGCTTTAATTCAATTGTTTAAACGCCGTATAGTATGAAACGCATCTTGTGGATTTTGATCTTGGCAGTTTTTACAATATCAGGTTTTGCACAGGTCAGGATAAAGACATATCTGGGCAGTGACACTATTCGTTTTGCACAAAAGACAACCTTACACATTGATATAGCTGTGCCAGGACAGACGCCTGTGCTTATGCCACAAATGCCAGATACATTGACAAGGGATCTGGAGATTAGCGCAATGAAAGCAGACACTACCAGGCATGACAATGGCCTGATTTACAGGTTTAAAATAGAGATTTTTGGTTTTCGGGATACGGTTTTTCACATTCCAGCTATTCCAATACGTGTGGCAGACAAGTTGTATTATTCGGACTCTACCTTGCGTTTAGTTGTACTGCCAATAGAGATAGATAGTGCACAGATTGCCAGGATAGATACATCACAGGTTATTGATGTTTTTGATGTTAAGGAGCCTATCCATCCGCCTCTTACACTGAGGGAACTGTGGTTGCGTTACCGTTATTGGCTCCTGGCATTAGTGCTGCTAGCTTTACTTGCATGTCTGGCTTATTGGTTGTATAAGAAAATTAAGGCACGGAGAGCTTTTAAGCAGTTACCAATCGAAGAGCAGATAGAGCCACATGAGCTGGCTCTGAAGAGACTAAAGCAGCTGGAAAACAGGAAATTATATCAAAAAGGCGACTTCAAAGAATACTACTCAGAGCTTTCGGAAATACTGAGAGAATACATTGAGCGGCGTTTTTATATCAGAGCACTGGAGTCAACAACCCGTGAGCTTAAAATATTACTGGAAGCCACAGACAAGATTCCGTCACATCTGAAAATGCAGCTTTTTGAGCTGTTCGAACTGGCTGATCTGGCAAAATTTGCTGGATACAGACCTCTATGGGATGTGTGCCAGAGGCATCTGAGCTTTGCTTATGATTTTGTCGAGCAAACAAAGCCTCGTCCTGAGGTTGAAGAGGAGACCGAACAGACTCAAGAAATAGTTAACCAAGAAAATCAGGAGCAATGACAATATTAGGATACAGTTTTTTGCACCCATGGCGCCTGTACTTATTATTGCTGGTCATACCTCTGATAGCATGGTATGTATGGAAAAATTATGATAAATGGGCCAGTCTGAGATACTCTACAACAGCGCCTCTGCTCAAGGTAAAGAGTATAAAAAAGCACTTTCGGCATCTGCCTTTTGTCCTGGAGATAATAGCTTTTTCGCTTTTGGTAATAGCATTTGCACGGCCACGAAAGTCTTATACCAATCGACAGATTTCCACACAGGGTATTGACATCGTGCTGGCCCTTGATATTTCGCCAAGTATGCTGGCAGAGGACTTTCATCCAAACCGTCTGGAAGCAGCAAAGCGCGAGGCAATAAAATTTGTTAATGGCCGTCCACATGACCGTTTTGCTGTGGTTGCCTTTGGTGGACAGAGTTTCACAGTGGTGCCCCTGACTCTGGACCATGCCATGGTTATTAATATGATTCGTAAGCTAAGAAATGGCATGGTCGAAGATGGGACGGCTATTGGTCTTGGTATCGCCAATGCTGTGGCACGCTTGCACAAGAGTAAAGCAAAAAGTAAGGTTATTATACTGCTGACTGATGGTGTCAATAACAGGGGAAATATTGATCCAATCACAGCTGCAAAAATGGCTGCCAGCTATGGCATTCGTATATACACAATCGGCATTGGTAGCCAGTCTTATGCAAATATTCCGGTGCATACACCAATGGGTATACAGTACCAACAGGTAAAAGTGGACATTGATGAGAATACGTTGCAGCAGATAGCATCCCTGACAGGTGGGCATTATTTCCGTGCTACTAATGACAAGAAGCTCGAGCAGATTTACAAGGAGATTGACCGCCTGGAGAAAACAAAGTTTCGTGAGCACCGGCAGGTATATTATGCTGAGATGTATTGGGATTTTGTTCTGTGGGCATTTGTGTTGTTGCTTGTGGATGTGTTGTTGCGCACAATAGTTATTCGCACGTTTCCTTAATTTCATAAACTGAGATTGTCATGATGCAGAATCTTTTTTGGGCAAATGAGAAATATTTGTGGCTTCTGGGCCTGGTACCAGTGCTTTTGATACTGGTTTTTGTCATGGCCAGGTTTTATCGCAGGGCATACCGTAGCCTCGGACGCCAGGGGGTTATTGATGATTTGATGCCAGAGGCACGGCGTGCAAAAAAGGTATGGAAGGTGCTACTGTTGGTTTTTGCCTTGGCTTTTTTGGTAATAGCCCTGGCACGTCCACAGATAGGAGCCGAAAAATCTACACGTAGGGTAAAGGCTTCTGAGATTGTAATGGTCGTGGATGTGTCTAATAGTATGCTGGCACGGCCAAAGCCTGGTGCAATGTCGCGCCTTGATAAGGTCAAGATTGCTGCTAATTATATGATTAGCCTGATGAAAGCCGACCGTGTGGCTCTTGTTATATTTGCTGGTGATGCAGCTATGGTTATGCCTATGAGTGATGATTATGATGCATTGCGTATGTATCTGAATAACCTTACCACAACTTATGTTTCTTCGCAGGGAACAGCCATTGGACAGGCGCTGGATATGGCTATTGATGCTTTCACAGATTCGAAGGATGTTAATAAGGCTATTGTGCTTTTTTCAGATGGGGAAAACCTCGAGGGCAAGGTTGATGACCAGATAAAACGCGCTAAGGAGGAGAAAATCAGAATTTATACAGCTGGTGTGGGAGCTAAGCGTGGAAATCCTATCTTTCTGCCTGGGGGACAGACACTGGAATATCATGGACAGGTGGTCATATCCAAGCAAGATGACCAGTTCCTCAAGCACCTTGCAGCAGCTACCAGGGGGATTTATGTGAATATTGATAAGAAACAGGCTGGTATAGAAGCTATTTACCAGGATATAGAAAAACATGCTACAGGAAAGGTTGCCTCTTTTTCGCGTTATGAAGATATTTTTGAATACTTTGTAGGTATTGCATTGATACTCTTGCTATTGGAAATAATAATGACAGAACGCAAAAACAGGTTAATGCAGAAAATCAAACTCTTTGAGAAATGAAAAGATTAGTCTTGGTAATAATATCCTTGATAGTCGTTTTACCCGGCTTTGCCCAGCTGGAGAATCCTGCTATACGTCGTGGTAACCGTTTTTACAAAAAACACAAATATCCACAGGCTGAGACACAGTATAGAATGGCCTTGAAAAAAAATCCAAGTTCTTTTGTGGCTAAAAATAATCTGGGCCTGGCCCTCTACCGGGAAAATAACGACACCACAGCCCTCAGCGTGCTGATGCCTCTGTTACAACAGAAGAGTGAGAGGCTTTATATGAGCCAGGCTGCTTATAATCTCTCAGATGTGTTTGTCAAACTGGCAGCAGATTCGCTACAGGTACATAACAATAATGGTGCTATACGCAACCTTGAGCAGGCCAGCAGGGCTTTACGCCAGTCCATAAAGCTCAATCCTGATGATTATCAGGCACGGTATAATCTGTGGGTGGTACAAAAATTACTCGATAGCCTCAAACAACAACAGAGAAATAGAGGCGGACAGAATCAAAAACAACAGCAGAAACAGAACAATCAGCAAAACCAACAGAATCAAAATCAAAAACAACAACAGAAACAGAACAGTCAGCAAAATCAAAAACAACAAAAACAGAATCAACAGCAAAACCAGAGGCAAAAACAGCAGCGTCAGTTCAAGGGAATGAATCCACAGGAGATTGAACGCATGCTCAAGGCTGTCGAACAACAGGACCGTCGGGTACAGCAAAAAGCTATGAGACGTTTGATGCAGCATCGGCAGCATAAGAAAACTGATAAAAACTGGTAATTTAAACTATTTAAGATTAGGTTTTGCCTTATTTTTCACAAATTTGAATAAACAAAATACAGTATCATGAACAGGTGGTGGTTGATAACGGCCTTTTTATTGATCTGGACAGCGACTCAGGCACAGAGCAACCGTAAGTTTTATGTAGATGCACCCAAGGTGGTAATGGCAGGTGAGAGTTTTCAGGTTAAATATATCCTGAAGAATCCAAGCAGCCGTAATCCACGCTTTATACCACCCAAAGATGCACAGGGACTGCAGTCGTATGGCATGAGTAGCTATACCAGCACACAGTCGTCTGTATCTATTGTCAATGGCCGTTTGCGTTCTACTACCACTTACACTGTGACATGGATTTTGACTTATGTCGCAGAAAAACCTGGCCAATATACAATCCCTCCTGCCAGTGTCAAGGATGGTAATTCTACCCTCACATCCAGTCCTGTTACTATCACAGTCGAAGGACAGATTAGCAATAATTTACCAAAACCCAAAGCACAGATAAAAGGTAGTAACCCGGATAAGGATATTGTACTGCCAGAGGCTAATAAGAAGCTATTCGTCAGGCTTATAGCAGATAAGACACAGGTATATCTGGGCGAGCCGGTTTATGTTTATGCACGTCTTTATTCGGCATACCGCCTGAGTCTGGATGATATGGAACCTGCAAAATTCCCTGGTTTCTGGGTACAGGATCTAAAGATGCCAAGCCGCATACAGGCAGAGCAGGTGGTCATCAATGGTCGTGAGTATCTGGCAGCTACTGTAGACAAGAAAGTGCTTTTCCCACAGCAGACAGGTAACCTGAAAATAAGTCCATATAAGTTGACCTGTAGTATTTATGACGATTGGGGCTTCCCTTATGGACAAAAAAATGTGGTAAGTAATAGCCTTACGATCAAGGTCAAACCTTTGCCAGGGCAGGGTAAACCTGCATCTTTCTCAGGTGCTGTGGGTAAATTCAAGATTAGTCTGGATGTGCCAAAGGAGCAGGTTAGTGTGGATCAGGCTATTACA
>JALVRO010000175.1 GCA_027031265.1 Bacteroidales bacterium
AAACAAGAAACCCCATATACTGCTCTGACCTCTGACCTATAAAAACGTTCTTTGCAAAAATTGAAATAACATTCTAACACTATTACTTAACACCGTAGCAAAACCTCACAATAAAAAACAAAAAAAAACTCCACAAGTCCTATACGAATCTCAACTGGTCAGACCTCTGAACTCTCAGACCTGGCCACATTATTAAGCAACATTATTAACCCTAAAACAAGGTATACATCAGTAAAAAACTAACTATTAGTAAGCAAAACCAACTGGTCTGACCTCTGTCCAAACACTAAAAAACGTGCAACAAACACAATTTAATCAGACAGACAACATAACAATAAATCACCCCTATGTACTGGCCAGACCTCTGACCAAACCAGCCAGTCTCAGGTAAATCACAAACTGGTCGCACCTACACAACCTTATTAGCACTGCACTGAAAACCAGATTACACACAACTGGAAAAACAAAGAAAGCTCAAAACCATCTAGCTCATATCTCAACTGGTCAGACCTCCGTCCTCTCAGACCTGGTCACATTATTAAGCAACATTATTAACCCTAAAACAAGGTATACATCAGTAAAAAACTAACTATTAGTAAGCAAAACCAACTAGTCTGACCTCTGTCCAAACACTAAAAAACGTGCAACAAACACAATTTAATCAGACAGACAACATAACAATAAATCACCCCCATGTACTGGCCAGACCTCTGACCAAACCAGCCAGTCTCAGGTAAATCACAAACTGGTCGCACCTACACAACCTTATTAGCACTGCACTGAAAACCAGATTACACACAACTGGAAAAACAAAGAAAGCTCAAAACCATCTAGCTCATATCTCAACTGGTCATACCTCTGTCCATACACTAACAAGCCATAAGAAACATGGAATAAGCCACTACATTAAGCACATTCCTAGAAACTCTAAAATAAAAAATGAAAAATGAAAAATCCAAAACACAAACTACAACTAGTCATACCTCTGAACTCTCATAACTTTTATCTTACGGGTTTAAAGACTTGAAGTAAAAACACAACCATGTAATTAAATAGCCACAGAAACAAGAAACCCCATATACTGCTCTGACCTCTGACCTATAAAAACGTTCTTTGCAAAAATTGAAATAACATTCTAACACTATTACTTAACACCGTAGCAAAACCTCACAATAAAAAACAAAAAAAACTCCACAAGTCCTATACGAATCTCAACTGGTCAGACCTCTGAACTCTCAGACCTGGCCACATTATTAAGCAACATTATTAACCCTAAAACGAAGTATAGATCAGTTAAAAATCTGACTTTTAGCAAACAATACAAACTGGTTTGACCTCTGACCAGGCCAGACAGTCTCATTAAACTCTGAACCCACGAACACAACCGTTAAAACTTTACGCGAAAACCTGGCAAACCACAAGAGTCTAAAAACACAAAACCGAAAACCATCTAGCTCATATCTCCACTGGTCAGAACTCTGACCAAAAACATATAAAAACTTAGAAAAAAATCATAAACCATGATTCGTTTTACTGAAACATACTCAGGTCAAACATTCGACCTGCTCGTTATTGGCGGCGGTATCACCGGCGCCACCATTGCCTACGAAGCTGCTCTCCGTGGTCTCAAAACAGCTCTGGTAGAGAAGAAGGACTTTGCCAGTGCTACATCAGCAGCCACATCAAAAATGATTCATGGAGGGCTGCGCTACCTGGCTACAGGTCAATTGCACCTGGTCAGGGAATCTTTACTGGAAAGGCGAATACTGAGCAATATTGCACCAAACTTTGTGCACCCACTGCCTTTTGTATTTGCCATATACGAGCACATGAACACTCCCGCATGGACGATGCACACAGGAATGCTTCTGTATGAACTGTTGTCTGTTGGTAAAACCCGCCCCTGGGACAAAGACAGAAAACTACCACATTTTAAGCACCAACCCCGGGAAAAGATAATACATGAATTTCCGCCTATTAAAACCCATGGACTCAAAGGTGGATTCCTGTACTATGACTGTCGGAATCATTTCCCCGAGAGACTGACACTAGCTTTCATTAAATCAGCTGTGCAATACGGCGCACAGGTAGCAAACTATGCTCAAGTTACTGGATTTATCCACGAAAAAATAAAGGATAAAGTTAAAATTAAAGGAACTCTGGTTAAAGACCTAATCACTGGCCGCAAGCTGGAAATAAAAGCACACCTCATTGTCAATGCAGCTGGACCCTGGGTGGATATTGTTCTGTCAAGACTTGGCCAAAAAAGCAACATCAAACATATACGACGCTCTGAAGGCATACACATTATTATTAACAAGCCTCTGACAAAAGAAAAGGTCTTTGCCACGCAATCCCCCTCTGGACAACATTTTTTCCTTATCCCATTTCGTGGTAAAACGATAATTGGTACTACAGACAAAGAATACACAGGTGATCCTGACCAGTATCATGTCACCAGGGAATCTGTAGATGAGCTGATTAACAAAGTGAACAGTATACTAAAACCACAACATCATATCACATACAAAGATATTGACTACATCTATGGTGGGCTTCGTCCGCTGGTAGAGGATTCCTCTACCAACGTTTACAACGCCTCTCGTAGATACGAGATAGCGGACGAAGCCAGTAAAGGTATCGACGGGCTTATAAGCGCCGAGGGAGGTAAATTTACAACCAGCCGCCGTTTGGCAGAAAAAGTTGTAGACCTTGCTTTGAAAAAACTAAAGTACGATCACATCAAAAGCAGTTCTGCCTCAAAATTTCTAGTGACATCCCGTATTCCTAATCTGAATGATTTTATCAAACAGAAGATAGCACAATACCCAATGCTTAACCCACATCAAATAAAATTCCTTGTGTATTCGTATGGTACAGAAATTGACCATCTTATGGATATTTACCAATCCAACAAAAACCTCCAGTTTATTATTAATAACGAGGGTGAGAACCTTGCCCAGGTGGTTTATGCCATCCGCTATGAAATGGCACGCACTCTCGAAGACATAATAATGCGGCGTACAGGGATAGGATGGCTGGGTATGCCTGGGGAAAAAATCCTTAACCAGATAGCTATCCTAGCAGCAAAAGAGCTGAATTGGTCACATCAACAAATGATTGAACAAATAGAAAAAGTAAAAAATCTTTACACACTTGTCCAAACTCTCAAAAAACACAAAAATGAAACAAAACAAAACATATCAGCCACAATGGATTGACTATCCGCCACCAAAGGGCTCATACAGATCCATTTTTAAATATGGAGACCCGGAAGCTTTCAAGCATCCCACGCCTGAATTAATTGCACTTCTAAAAAAAGAGCTGAAACTAAGTGATAAGGAGATAAACCTGCAACCTAACCTTGGCCTGGAAAAAGTATCACACTCTGGCCCCATAGGACTGACGCCCGAACAGGTGGACGCAATAAGCAAAATTGTTGGACACCAGAACGTGTCCACACATTTTTTTGACAGGGTGCGCTTTTCGACAGGCAAAACCCTGGAAGAAGCATGGAGGCTCAGAAACAAAAATGTAGACAAAGTCACAGACCTGGTTGTGCATCCACAGAATAAAGAACAAATTGCACGGCTCATTGCTTTTTGCGATGAACAAAGAATACCAGTTTACACTTATGGAGGAGGTACCTCTGTAACACTGGGACTGACACCGGAGCGCGGCGGCGTCACCGTTGTATTATCAACACACACGAACCGTTTCTTGGAACTGAACGAACAAAACCAGACAGTACGTGTGCAGGCTGGCATTATGGGTCCCCAGCTAGAGCACCAGCTCAATTATGCCCCAGCATATTTCGGTACTAAATATGCTTACACTTGCGGCCATTTTCCCCAATCTTTTGAATATTCAACAATTGGCGGCTGGTTTGTCACTCTGGGCTCTGGCCAGGAATCATCATATTACGGTGACGCCGCCGACAATGTGCTGGCCATTGAAGTCATAACCCCCAGAGGGACAATTAAAACAATTGATTTCCCAGCTGCAGCCACGGGTCCTAATCTGCTGGACCTGTTCAAAGGCAGTGAAGGAACACTCGGCATTGTCGTAGAACTGACATGGAAAATTCACCGCTACATGCCAGAGAACAGACAGTATTTCAGCTTTATTTTTCCTTCATGGGACAATGCTGTACAGGCTACTCGTGAGATTAGCCAGGGTGAATTTGGTATGCCCTCTGTGATGCGAATTTCCGACACGGATGAAACGAAATTTGCCTTTAACCTCTATGGCATAGACAAACCTGTGTTTAACAAAATACTTTCACTGAAAGGACTGAATCCTGGCCAAAGAAGTCTGTTTATTGGTACTGCTAATGGTGAGGGAAATTTTGCCCAGAATATCAAGCACCAGGTAAAAAAAATAGCACATCGGCTGGGTGCAACATACATTACAGGTTATCCTGCTAAAAAATGGGAAAAAGGACGCTTTCGTGATCCATATCTCCGTGAAGACCTGATGGATATGGGTATTCAGATTGACACACTAGAGACCTCTGTCCGTTGGGATAATATTATGGAGGTCCATCACAATGTTAAAGATTTTGTCAGCTCACACCCCCGCACTATTGTAATGAGCCATGCTTCGCATTTTTATAAGAATGGGACAAACCTGTATTTTATCTTCCTGACCAAAGAAAAGGATCTGGACAGATATATAAAGTTTCACAGGTCAATAATTGATATTATTGTTAAAAGTGGGGGC
>JALVRO010000176.1 GCA_027031265.1 Bacteroidales bacterium
TTTCGGTGTAATACGTAGCGTCCGTAAAGAAACATACGAAGAAGCCCTTTACCGCCAGATGAAAGAGGTTAAAGAAAAAAGCAGTTATCATAACCTCGAGGAGCTACTTAATAGCGGAAACACCTGGGAAGTTAAATAACTCTTTTTTTACGGCTTTTACAACAACGACCGCTCCCATGCGAGCGGTCGTTGTTGTACTTATACTAATTATACCTCTTGTGAGTTATACTCACCATATCTATTATTAACCATTACCTGTCTTATAGCAATAAAAAATCTAAGTGTATTGCCCCTCTATGCTTTTGTGCAGCATACACAAAATTACCATTTTATTTTACTCTTTACTTAATTTGGTTACTACCATCCAGTTGACAAATAATTAAAAATTGACCTATAGTTCATGTGTCCACTATATTACACAAAAAAATATGTCTTTAATTAAAATTGACTATGTTGTTTTGTTTTTTTTTCTAAAATTGCGTAAAATTTTACTAAAAACATTTACTAGAATGCGTATCAAGATAGTCATTCTTTTCCTGTTCATTACCCTTTCTATCTCTGCTCAAAGAATTTCCATCAGCGGATACGTAGAAGACTATAGCACAGGCGAAAGGCTAATCGGAGCTGCTGTCTATGATACTCTTTCCCGAAGTATTGGAACATTTACTAATGAGTATGGTTATTTTAGCCTAACTGTGCCACAGGGAAAAAAACTTGCCTTACGAATAAGCTCTGTTGGATATACACCTCTGGATACAACAATAGTAGCTACCCACGATCTCTACATTACATTCAAGCTCCAGTCATCGGCTGTTCTGGAGGCAGTCGTTGTGAACGGATACCGGAACCAGATAAAGAGTTCCCTTACTGGCCGCATTGATCTGCCTGTCAGTAAGGTCAATACTTTGCCAACCATTTTTGGGGAACCTGATTTGATGAAGATTTTGCAATTGTTACCCGGGGTGCAAGCAGGAACAGAGGGAACGAGTGGAATTTACGTCCGTGGCGGTGGGCCAGACCAGAATTTAATCTTACTCGACGGCGTGCCGCTATATAATGTCAGTCATCTGGCAGGGTTCTTTTCTGTCTTCACACCGGAAGCGATAAAAGATGTGAGCATTTACAAATCAGGCTTTCCTGCACGGTTCGGAGGCCGTCTATCCTCTGTGCTGGACGTAAGAATGAAAGACGGAAATATAAAACATCTTACTGGTTCTGTGTCCATTGGTTTAATCTCATCAAAATTTACTATCGAAGGCCCCACTGTCAAAAACAAAGGTTCTTTCATAATCTCAGCAAGGCGGACATATTTTGATGTACTTGCCAGGCCTGTGGTATGGTTTATTAACAAAACAAATAATAGCGACCAGAATCCCGACGCCCAGTACATTTACACAAGTAAATTTAACCCTGGCTATTATTTCTATGACCTTTATGCAAAACTTAACCATAAGTTAACGCCCAGGGACAGGATTTATCTTAGCTTCTATTCCGGAACAGACAGGGCAAGCCTGAAAACTATTGATTACCAGCGTAAGCTTGCTACAGATACAACGCCAGAGAGTTACGACATATTTATAACACAGGGACTTTTGCAATGGGGAAATCATGTCCTTGCCCTGCGATGGAACCATGCTTTTAGCAAGAACTTGTTTGTTAACACAACACTGACATATAGCAAGTTCTTTTTCCGCACTTTTATTGGCTATGGAGAAGAAGGTATGTTTTACAACTACTATGACCAGCAGATAGATAAATATTTTATGGATGATACACTTCTTATTGCATATAACCTGGGTATCAATGACCAATCGGGTAATATAAATTTTGACTTCATGCCAACGGCAAAGCATCATATACGTTTCGGTCTGCAGGGAACGTATCACACATTTAACCCGGGGCAGTTCAGACTGTTTTACGATTTTCTGAGCATACAAAATGACACTATTTTTTCACATAGCACTTCTGAGTTAAAATACCAGAACCAATTACTCTATGCTCCAGAGCTATCTTTTTATGTAGAGGACGACGCACAGCTCTTGCGATGGTTAAAAATCAATTTCGGCGTGCGTACTACACTTTTCCACGTCAGGGGAAAGAATTTCTATTCCATAGAGCCACGAATATCTGGACGCATTTTGCTCACGGATAATGTATCATTCAAGGCTTCCTATTCACAGATGACGCAATATCTCCATTTTGTTACCAACAACACAATTGGACTACCCATCGACCTGTGGCTGCCAGCGACAGACAGGGTCATCCCTGAAAAATCATGGCAGGCTGCTGCAACTATTATGGCTCTATTACCGCAAAAAATAACCTTGTCTGTAGAAGGCTTTTACAAAAACATGGACAATGTTGTGCTGCTGAAGGAAGGCAATTCTTTCTTCAATATTCCACTGCAAAGGGCCACAGAATCATGGGAAGAAAAAGTCACACAGGGTAGAGGCTGGGCTTATGGAGCTGAACTTTTCCTCAGAAAAAACTATGGACGTCTAACAGGCTGGCTTAGCTACACGCTTTCGTGGAGCTGGCGACAATTTGACGAAATTAATAATGGGCAGCCTTTCCCATACAAATACGACCGTAGACATGAAATAGACCTGGCTGCTAATTATAAACTAAAAAATAACCTGCTGCTCGGTTTTGTTTGGATTTATGGTTCTGGCACACCCGTGACCCTGCCACAGGCAGAATACTACTCTCTTTTCTATAACTATTGCACATTACTAGACGAAAACTCAACAATTTGCTACTTCCCCGGAACCGATTACTATGGAGGTAGAAACAGGTTCCGCCTACCATCATATCAGCGTCTGGACCTGAGCCTCAACTGGTCTAAGAAAAAACAGACCGGCACAAGAACATGGAGTTTTGGAATCTATAATGCATACAATCATGTAAACCCATTTTACACAGAAATGCATTACTCAGGCTACGGCACCGCCAAAACTCAGGGTCTTCTCTATCTTTCCGATTATGCCTTTTGTCTCTTATAAATTTCAATGGAAATAATAAAACTGATAACCATGAATACAAATAAAAAAATCATCATATTGCTAAGCTTAATACTATTCTTCTCTGCATGTTACAAAGATGTTGACATCTACGATACACGGGATTTCCAACCAATGCTAGTGATAAATGCACTAAACATCTCAGACTCCTCGGTTTATATTAACCTATCCCGTTCGGCACCTCCAACATTACTCACAGCAAGCGATTTTATTACAGAAGCACGGGTAAAATTATATGAAGATGGCAAGCTCATAGAAGAAATGACAAAGGCTAATTTTTTCAATCACCTAGACGTGCCCTTTTTCGTTTCCAGAAGCAAAACAAGTCCAGGACACACTTATACTATTGAAACAGAGTTTAAAGGGAAAAAAGTCTCTGGAAACTTCTACATCCCCCAACCAGTAAAAATCAAAGACATAAAAATTTCCTTTGACCAGCTTGATACTGACAGATACAACACAACATATCTGATATATGGAGGCGGACGCCTGGAAATTATTTTCCAGGATCCTGACACAGCAAACTATTACACTGTTTTCGGTTTTACTAATAACTGGGCCTACTGGTACGACTATGATGATGCAGGCAACGTACAGGATAGCGTCTTGATAAAATATCCAAACAATATCTTGCTCATAGACCAGCAATACCATGACAATATTTACGACGAGCATCGAGAAATCAAGATAAAACTGCCTATATTCTCATTCGGACAAATGTTCTGGGCTAATGCTTATTCGGACCTCTCGTTTAATGGCCAGCAAAAAATATTTATTTACAACTTCGGATTTGATATAACAGTGCAGGACCTGGATTCTGCATATCTATACTTTGTGCTGGGCACTTTGAACGAAGACTATTACAAGTTTTACCTAACCTACAATGAATACAACGATGCCGTTGGGAATCCATTCCTCGAACCAGTCAACGTTTATTCCAATGTAAAAAATGGTCTGAGTATTGTCGCTGGAATGTCGATAGATGTTGCACGAGTCAAAATTTTCAAATAAACTTTTGAGGAAATTATATTTATCTGTGATAATAACGAAAATAATAAGAGATACTCGTAGAATACATAGAAGGTAAATGAAGGTCATTAATAATGATGATAATATCATGATCAAATGAAAACAATTTCGTAAACTTTGGTTATTTTTTGTGCGCTTCAGAGTTGCAACGTAGTCTGGTTTTCATGCCCGGGTCTCTGCGTAGATCCTGGGCCCGACCATGCCCGCTTTAATTTTAAAATTCTAGACCTGTGAACTGCTTAACTTACGAGAGAAAAAAGCACGTGTATTATATTTTCAAAAATGTTGCAATTGCATTTAATGCATCAAAGATGGTATAATTGCCATCTTAGTAATACACCGGGTATATTATACCCGCTGGCTTTATGATATGTTAAATCGAAAGATACAGGTTGTCACTGCGGCTTTTGAGACGCTTAAGTTGACGCAATTTCAAAAAGACATTTCGGCACCTCTAAAATTGAGGCCCAACCCTGTTGAAAATCGAACAGTACGCTTACAGTGAGAGTATTCACCCTTTCGGTAGTCCGTTTAACTAGCCACTGAGCCACGGTACAACAATACACGCGGAAATAAATTTATCATTTGCTTTTATAGTTGGAAGCTGGTTACACAATTCTGTTCTGATGAAATTCCTTGGAAATTTCTTTAATTTTTAG
>JALVRO010000177.1 GCA_027031265.1 Bacteroidales bacterium
GACTAGTTGTAACGCTATCTGGCTAAAGCCTGTTATGAGATCTTTGTTTTTAATCAATTCCCTGCGGTCTTTTTCTGTAGTAAAGAAAAGAAGATTTTTGAACAATAGTGGTGTGTTTATATAAGCAAAGAATGTGTTTTTTCTACTAAAATTATCCAGAAAATCAATGAATTTATCATTTCCATTGAGAGTATATCCAGAAACATAATCGTCTATAATACTTTCTAGCGTATGGGGTGAGTTGCTGAATATCACATAGTTACCAAGGATAGTGAAGTAAGGTTTTTCGATGTCAGCAAACAAGCGTCCGAAAAACATGCGGAAAAAACCGTTTATTTTGAGCAATGAAATTGTGTAACCTCTGTAGTCAATATTTTTGAATTTAATGGGTGTCACACGGCTAATTTTTTTGGTTAAAGCATCAAGTTTTTCTTTGGCATCAAGGGGGTTGGGTGTGTGTATAGCTATTACCACATCTTCGGCTCGCTTTCCATATTCGGGTGACAGTTTATAAAATGCTATTTCATTGCCTATCCACGAAAAGATATCCCTGTCAATGTCTATACCTGTAACTGTATGCAAAACGTTTATTGATTTCTCTATTTCATAAGCACTTCTGGGTTCTTCTTTATTAAATGCTTGCATGAAATTGTGATAAAATTCTGTGTAGTTTGAGAAATTCAATGCTACCATGGCTGCTGTCTGGTCAGAGAGAATCTGATAACTATTAAACAGTGAAGGCCTGGTTTGTGAAAGAGCCTTGAAATAGCTATTGGTTGTGTCTATGCTTGCTAATCCTCTGAGCATTAGTTGGTTGTCTTTGATATCCAGGTCTAAAATGGCATATCCCAGTCCCTGTGAAATAGTCTGGATATATGGATCACGGTAATCCTGGAATGTGCGGACATAAGGGTCTAATTGTTTGAAGTTTATGTACGCAGTGAATAATCCAGGAGTGCGCGGCTTTGAAAGTAGATTTTGAAATCGTTCATTGTCTATAATAGAATGACTATTAAGAGCATTTAATGATTTTTTGAGCAGAGACAGGCGAGGGCTTATTATTAACAAATTTCCAACAAAAGAGACATAATATTTTTCGAACTGATTCGGGAGATATACTAGTTTGTAAATCAAGTAATTGTCGTCTTTATCCGGTGAGTAATTGAGCTTGAAGGTTTTGTAATCAGGAATTGATGTAAGGATAATATCGATCTGTGGCGCAATCTTGCCAAGGTCCTTGAGGTCAATGATTGCTATATAATCCCATGAACCGCTTACCACGTTGATAGAGAAAATTAGTGGCCTTTGCTGGAAAAAGTCCTTGGGTAAGGGCGTAGCACGTAGATATTTATCCACAGTCTGAAGGTCATTATTAATTTCCGCAAAATAATCAGTCTTTATCAGATACTTCCAGAGTTGGCTTTGTGTTATCTGGTCGTAAGCCTTAAACAGGTCATCTGTCTGTATAATAACGAAACTATCTTCTGGAACAGCTTTTATAGCTTGAGTTACATTTTGTTTGACAAAGAATCGCAGGTAAACATAATACCCGCCTATGCCTAATGCAGCAAGGATTACTATGATGATTATCAGTTTGAAAAGTCGTTTCATGACAAATGTTTTTGTGTTTGCATTATGAGTTTAATAAATTTAAGACAAACTTTAAAATTTTACGAAGATGAGAGTAAAATTCTTTGTACTGACTTTTTTGGTCAGTTTTCTGTTCGTAGGATGCAAGCACACTACAGGTGATTATCAAGTGACAAAAGATCCAAAGAAAGGTGATCCAATGCTTGTGGGTAAAATTGACCGTTCAGCCTTGCTCAAGTATCCATTTGATAAGTGGTTCAAACAGGAGTATGAGTCTTATGTCGTAGACACAGATGCTTTTGCAGGTGTCAATCTTCCAGATTTTACAATCACAATAGTCTTTGCTACCTGGTGTCCTGATAGTCGCATGGAGGTTCCCCGCATGTTAAAAATTCTGGATTATCTTTTTGTACCTGACAAAGATATTACGCTTTATTGTGTGGACAGAGACAAAAAAGCCGGTAAATTTGATATTTCGAATCTAAATATTGAGCGCGTGCCCACATTTATTTTTTATGTTAATGGCAAAGAAAAGGGACGCATAATCGAGCATCCACAGCAGAGCCTGGAAAAAGACATGCACTCAATACTCCTGGGTCAATAATGACTTTTGTCATTGATATCCTGCCGGGATTTCGCAATATTTGCGAAAAACAGACATAAATATTTATGGCTGTCACAGATATTTTAAATAAAAAAAATCTGACCCGGCAGGATATCATAGCCCTGCTACGTGCAGAGGGTGACGACCTGAAGCTACTTTTTGACCGTGCCCGCCAGATACGGGAACAAAATTTTGGCCGCCGTGTTTATTACCGTGCGATTATCGAGTTTTCAAATATTTGCCGTAAAGATTGTCTTTATTGTGGAATAAGGCGGAGCAATAAGCATCTGGTGCGCTATGACCTGGATGATGAATTGATATTACGTGCTGCCAGATTTGCATTTGACAATGGTATATATTCACTTGTGCTGCAGTCTGGCGAGCGGACAGACAGGGCATTTGCCCAAAGAATAGCACACCTTGTCCGTAAAATTAAGCAAATGAGCGGAGGCAAGATAGGTATCACACTGTCAGTTGGAGAGCAGGATTTCCAGGTGTACAAATACTGGTACGAAGCGGGTGCACACCGTTATCTTCTGCGGATAGAGGTATCAGATCCCAGGCTTTATCCCCTGTATCATCCCTGGGATGATTTACACAAATATGACCGCAGGCTTGAATGCCTTTATTATCTTAAAGACATAGGTTACCAGGTCGGCACTGGAGTGATGATAGGACTTCCACTGCAGACCCTGGGTAATCTGGCTGATGACCTATTGTTTTTCAAACGCTTTGATATAGACATGCTGGGCATGGGACCTTATATTGAGCACAATCACACACCTCTTTACAGCTACCGTCATCTGCTCATACCTTTGCGTAAGCGTCTCATCCTGACCATGAAAATGAATGCTATTCTGCGCATATTGATGCCGGATATAAACATAGCCGCCACTACTGCTTTGCAGGCTATTGACCAGATGGGACGCGAGAAAGCCCTGGATATTGCTTGTAATGTAATAATGCCTAATATCACACCCGACCATCGCCAGGATTATCTGTTATACGAGGGAAAGCCCTGTACCGACGAGGGAGGCGATGCTTGCGTTCAATGTCTGAACAAGAGGCTGGAGATATATAGGCTCAAGCCCATAATGCAAGATTGGGGCGACTCTCCTCATTATTTTAAGCGTACCAGCACACCGGTTAGATAAGGTAAAGCATACATTATCTATGGTTAAAGCAAATTATAAAAGTAAAAACCTGTGTTTAAGCGTGAGGGCGCAGGCGTATATGAGGCGCAGGCTGTGGCTATGGGGTACGGCTGTGAGGAGGCGACCAGGGGAAGCCACCGCAGCAGCCAGTAGTATTGGTCTATTAAATCGCAACTTCTCAAATTTTAGGAAATAGGTTATCATAAATTGCACTATTTCAAATTGTTGTCTATATTTTTAACTTAAATCCTATTGTATAACCCTGGATTTTATAACTCACTTATAATAAAATTAATTGCGGATATATGGAATACAAAGTAAAAGTTACGGATTAAACGGGTAGAGGTTGTGGGTCAGGCATTTTTTTAACCCCCAGAAGTTCGGCCGGTTTGCTATAATACTGCCACGCTGATCGGTAAAGAGAGATAATTTGCGAGTCAGGCGTTTTTGGAATGTTGTCCGTTGTACCACAAGCCACAGCCAAGCCGAATAGGAGCTGCAGGCCGGCCCGAAGCTACCAAATACCTCATTTCTGTTGCAAGCGTATATAAATGTACCTTGCGACGGGCAGGTGAAATTCCTGCATTACAAGGTACCTTCCGGTATGCTTGCAACGACTTGGGTGAGGTATTTGCGGCGAGGGACACGCCCAAATGAATAATACTGTTTTTTCATTTCTGACCCGGTATTAAATAGGATAGCTCTGAAACCTGGGTAATATGTGGTTGAACATGTCAATGGCAGCATTCATAACTTTTAGCCTCCATTTTTTACTTCCGGGGTAATACATTTCTAGGAATTTCTCTGTGACTTTCTTTTTGTCTCGTTCATGCTTATAGCCATAGAAATGTCCCTGGTTCTCTAAAATCATGATATGCAAGGCCTTAATGCCACCCAGTGTTGTATGGGAATTCACTGTACCAAACTCAAAGGTCATTGGGACATACATTTTGTCCTGGGCCATCTGTCCCATGAAGTCAATGAAGTCGCCTGTTGTAGTGTAGAATTTTTTTGTGGTATCCCCCCAGTTTATTTCATAGCCGTGGTAAATTGATTCGACGAGACGGCGAGTTGGACCGGGCACAGGATTAGGGAAAAGATGGAGATGTCCTTTTTTGCCATAGCCAGTGTGCAGGTCTATTTCCATTATGAATTTATAAGGCTGAGAGATTTGTATTAAAAATTTAGCCAGTGAATCGATTTGTGGTTCCTGGTCAAAGCCGCCAAAATATAGGCCTTTGGGGTATTTATATTGTCCTTGTAGGAGTCCCTGCCTGAAATTAGCAATTCCTACTTTGCGGGCCATGTTGAGCGATCGCAGTAAGAAAAATTTGTTTCCAGCAGAGCACAGGTTGACAGGATACCTGGGGTTAACAAAGCTGTAAATTTTGTCATATCCGGGGTTTGGGGTCTTGTAAAGGGAGTCATAGAGGGAGCTATTACGGTTGAGGTCGACATTGTTTTCGCTAACACGTCGTAAATATTTGTAGCCATAAGGATTAATACTGTGAATCAATAAGATGCTCACATTATTGAGCAAAGAATCGGATAGAAAATGGTCAAGGAACATCAGTTGTATAGCGCTTCCAGTAAAGCCTTCCACTCCATGTATACCTGAGCTAAGTATAAGTAGTCTCTCTGCTTTTTGAGCCGGGATATAAAGTAAGTCTACATATAGATTATTATCAACCTGACTGGATACTTTGAAAGAGAAAAGCCTTGAGCGTGGATGTTCTTTTGTTATTTGATTTGCCCTGGATAGAAATTTTTCCCTGGCTTGTTGATAAGAGTTTGGGTAATAGTCAAGCAGGTCTGGTGACTGGGCAAGCAAAGAAAGATTCATTAGGAGAATAACTGATAATAAAGTACAGAGCTTCATTGTGGTTAAAATAATTTGGTTTTATCTAAAAATATGTAAAATGATACAGGTAGCAAAATATTTATAGCAAACGACCCCGATACTTAGCTATCGGGGTCGTTTTAGTGTTGTGGATTTGGAGATTATTTAACGATTTTCATTTCCTCAATAAGTCTGTGGTCCTCACCATATTTGTCAATGAGGAAGAGTACAAATCGGATATCCACGCAAATAGTACGCTGCAGGTCTTCGTCGTATTCAATATCACCGCTCATTGCTTCCCAGTTGCCGTCAAAGGCAAGGCCGATAAGCTCGCCATTGCCGTTGATGACAGGGCTACCAGAGTTTCCGCCTGTAATATCATTATTTGTCAGGAAGCAGGTAACGATTGTACCGAGCTTAGGATCTGCGTATTGGCCATAATCTTTGTTCTCTATGAGTTTGCGGAGTTTCTGTGGCACAGTAAAGTCTTTTTCGTAAGGAGTGCCTTTGTAATGCTTTTCTTTGTCGAGATAAGTCTCAATTACAGTAAATGGTCTGAAATAGTGTGTGCTGGGGTCATAGGAGTCTGTTGTTGTGTAGAACTCAGGATCTTTTTCATGATAATAACCCTTGACTGTACCGTAGGTCAGACGTTCTGTGGAATTAGCGTCAGGATATAATAGCACATTTGGATCCATTTGTTTTTTCATAGCCATGTAACCTTCCATGAATAGGCGGCGTCCTTTTCTGCTCTCTTTGTCATAGTCTTGCTTGAGGCTTCGGATCTGGAAGTATGCGTTCAGCACAGACTGTGCTAGTTGCATACCAGGGTCTGCCATCATTGATTCTGGGTCAAACTCATTAATGGCTTTGAGGAAACGCTCTTTGTCAGTGAGGAAAGATTTGGAATAGAGCTCATTAGCATAAGCCTCCAATCCGCCCTTTTGTTCTATATCTTCGAATACAGATGGATAAAATTCTTTTTTAACGTTTTCTTTGTATAATTTTAAGAGGTTAATAAACAAATCTTTATCCACTTGTGCGTTATAGTTTTCAAAGAACTCGTTAGCATAATTTTCTAAGGCTTCTTTGACTTTGTCGGGATCTGCATTAACCTGTGGGTTGATGCCAGCCCTTACGTGTAGAGCTTCTTTAATAATTTCTGGACCTAAATAAATAGCTTCGAACCAATATTTCTGAGCAACATCCATGTCAGCCGAATTTTTCAGAGCGTCATGAATCATTTTCAGTGCATTTCCATAGCGCTCTTTGCGTTTAGGGTCTGCATTAACCCATTTCATGAATTCCTTTTGTACTTTTTTCTTTTCTTTGATAACCTTCAGACGCTTGAGGTCCCTGTTCTGACCAATTGAATATTTATAGTAGTTTGAGCTACTTGCATATTTAGAGGCATATTGGAGGCGTATCTTTGGGTCTTTGTCCATGTAGCTCTTGAGAATATTAAGCTTTTCTTCCCTGACTTTGATACGAATAGCGTTTTCGTGTGTCATTACATTCTTTACTTCCCAAGTAGTCAGATAACGACTTGTAGAACCCGGAAAGCCCATTATTTGTGCATAATCACCTTCCTGGATACTTTTGATAGATATTGGCAGATAGTATTTAGCTTCCAGTGGGATATTATCAGGAGAGTATTCTGCTGGGCTACCATCTGGGGCAGTATAGATACGGAACATAGAGAAGTCTCCAGTATGACGGGGCCACATCCAGTTGTCTACATCGCCACCAAATTTTCCAATAGCCTCAGGTGGAGCACCAACCAGGCGGATATCTTTGTATATGCGGTAAATGAACAAGAAATATTGATTTCCGTCAAACATTTCTCTAACTTCTGCTTCATAATCAGAACCTTCTGTAACTTCTTTGACCAGGCTACGGGATACTTTGCGTATAACAGCATCACGTTCTGATTCGCTCATCTGGTCGTTGAGCTCTTTCATAACTTTGTCTGTCACATCTTCCATGCGAACGAGGAACCAGGCTGTCATGCCTGGCACAGGTAGTTCTTCCTCGTAAGAACGGGCCCAGAATCCATCGCGTAAATAGTTGTTTTCCAGAGTACTTAGCTGCTGCAGAGCATGATAGCCACAGTGATGGTTAGTAAGCATGAGACCTTTGGGAGAGACAAGCTCCATTGTACACATGCCATGGTTCATTGCTGCCACAGCATCCTTCATGCTGGAATGATTAATGCTGTAAATATCTTCGGGTGTTAGCTTGAACCCGAGTGCTTTCATCTTCTGGTAATTCTTCCCAATGAGGGATAATAGCCACATACCCTCATCAGCCCGTACAGAAGAGAAAATTAACAGTACAGCAAAGAATAGTGAAAAAATGCGTTTCATAATATGACTTTTAGAATTTTGTTTTGTTCTTAACAAATGTAGTTTGTTATACTTTACTGAAAAAACATTTAATGGAAAAATTAAAAAAAAATTTAGCAGTGTTTTAAAATTCAAAAAGTTTCTTAATTTTGTGGACTAAATGCGAAAAGGTGAAAAAAGTTCACCAGGAAAAAATTAAAAGTTAAAAGATAGGGCGTATGAAAGTTTACAAAACACAAGACATTAGGAATATTGCTCTTGTCGGTAGTGCCGGTTCTGGTAAGACTATTCTTGCCGAGACAATGGTTTATGCAGGTGGTCTTGTTACCCGCCGTGGCGAGGTAGAAAAGCACAATACTATCTCTGACTTCAAGGAAGTAGAGCACGAGCAAGAGCATTCTGTTTATACTTCACTTCTTTACACACCATGGAAAGATAAGAAAATTAATATTTTAGATGCTCCTGGAAATGATGATTTTGTTGGCGGCGCTGTCACAGCTATTCATATAGCAGATACTGTTCTTCTGGTTCTTAACTCACAAAATGGTGTTGAAGTAGGAGCAGAGAATGCCTGGCGTTTTGCACAAGAAAAGGAAAAGCCAGTTATTCTGGTTGTTAACCATCTTGACCATGAGACAGCAAATTATGATAAAACAGTAGAGGAAGCTAAAGAATACCTCAGCTCAAAAGTTGTCCAGATACAGTATCCTGTGAGTATTGGTTCTGGTTTTGATGCTGTTGTTGACTTGCTGAAGATGAAAATGCTCAAATGGCAAGGCGATGGCGACGAGGCACAGGAGATGGATATACCTGATAGCGAAAAGGATAAGGCAGAAGAGCTGAGAGAGAAACTCATCGAGGCAGCAGCAGAGTCAGACGAGAGCCTGATGGAAAAATATTTCGAAGAAGGCACACTGAGCGAAGAAGAGCTTATGAATGGCCTTCGTATGGGTTTTCTTGGTCGTGAGATATTCCCTCTTTTCTGTTCTTCTGCTAAAAAAGACTACGGTGTACGCCGTATAATGGATTTTATTGTCAACGTGGCACCTGCTCCAAATGAAATGCCTCCTGCCAGGACAGTTGACGGACAGGAAGTGCCTGTTGACCCAGAAGCTCCTACATCTTTGTTTGTTTTTAAGACCACAAGTGAGCACCATGTTGGTGATGTTCTTTATTTCAAGGTAATGAGTGGTAAACTCACAGAAAACCAGGATTTGATTAACCAGCAGAAACAGACCAAGGAACGTGTTGCACAGATTTTTATCAACCAGGGTGGTAAGCGAGATAAAGTGCCTGAGATGTATGCCGGTGACCTGGGCTCTACAGTTAAGCTCAAAGATACAAAGACTGGCCACACTTTGACAGAAAAAGGTGTTGACTGGAAATTCCCACAGATTGAATATCCAGAGCCTAAATTTTGGACAGCTATTAAGGCTGAGAATGAATCTGATGAGGAAAAATTAGCTTCTATCCTTTACAAACTTCACGAAGAAGACCCAACCTTCCTTGTAGAATACTCCAAGGAACTAAAGCAGATGATTTTGCGTGGCCAGGGTGAACATCATATCAACACAATGAAATGGTTGCTGGATAACCTGTATAAGATTCCAGCACAGTTCATCCCGGCACGTATACCATACCGTGAGACAGTTACCAAGCCAGCATGGGCCCAGTACCGTCATAAGAAACAGTCTGGTGGTGCAGGTCAGTTTGGTGAGGTACACCTGATTGTAGAACCTTATGAGGAGGGTAAGTCAGATCCAACTGGATTCAAATTCCCGGATCGTGAGGTGTCTCTCACAATCAAAGGTAAAGAAGAATTTGACCTTGACTGGGGCGGGAAATTTGTTTTCTACAACTGCGTTGTAGGTGGTGCTATTGACAAGAACTTTATGCCTGCTATTATCAAGGGTATTTTCGAGAAGTTGGAGAACTCTCCATTGACAGGTAGCTTTGTTCGTGACGTTCGGGTTATTGTCTTTGACGGGAAGATGCACCCGGTAGACTCTAACGAGGTTTCATTCAAGCTTGCTGGACGTAATGCTTTTGACCTGGCATTCCGTAATGCTAATCCAAAAATTCTAGAGCCTGTTTACGAAGTAAAGATACGTGTTCCTAGTGACAATGTTGGTGATGTAATGAGCGACCTTAACACACGTCGCGCTTTGATCGAAAACCAGAGTGCAGAAGGCCGTTATACCGTTATAACAGCTAAGGTACCATTGGCTGAAATGGATCGTTATTCAACAGCTCTGAGCTCATTGACCAGTGGCCGTGGTACATATACAATGAAGTTCTCCCATTATGCACAGGTTCCACCAAACGTTCAGGAAGAGCTTGTTAAGAAGCTAGCTGAGCAGAATGCTAATAACTAACAGGACTATGTACTTAATTAACCCCGACATGCGGCATGCCGCATGTCGGGGTTTTTTTTTATGACTTTAGCAATGGGAACAGTATTATTCTTCTAGATGAAAGACTAGCTATGTTTTTTCTCAGTAGCCAGTTTGAGGGAGGTGTAATCAGTGTCTATTATTGCAAAGTTTATGATCTCGTTTTTTTCATTGACAAAAGGAATGATTTTGCGTTGAACCCAAATCTTTTCGCCATTCTCGTTTGTCATCTGTGCTGTGAATTGGACAGGCACATGTTCGGTACGGCATTTTTCGAGCATTTTTTGAATATCAGGGTCCTGTGAGTCAAAGATATTTACCTTTTTCTGTTCGGGATTGAAACCGAAGATTTTTTCAAAGCTCTTATTTGCCCATATTATTTGGCCATCAGCCTGGGCTATGGATATTGCGTCATTAGTATTATTAATTATCAGGCTAAGTTTGTCTATCTGGAGTTGGCGTATTTCGATTTCTTTTTCGCTTTTTTCTATGATGTTAATGACGCCTTTGACTTTGGAGTAATAGATGAAGAGTATTAAAATTAAGATAATGCTCATCATTATCAGGCCAACGAGAAAAATGTTTTTCAGGAATTTTTGTGTTTGAAGTTCTGTTTTTAGCATAAAGATTTCATCTGTAGAGCTCTGTTTCAGTGCATTAAAATCTATCAGGGAATCTCCACTTATACCCACGCCCTGTGTGATTTGTGATAATGTATCATTTGCTTGCTGCTGCCCAGTCTGTGCTATGGTAAGAGAAAAATAAAAGATTAACAGTAAAAAGGTTATGAGTTTTTTATTCATAATTGTCATTTTTTTCGATTTCTGTTATATCAGAGCCAATAATAATAATTTTTTGTAATTCGTCCTCATAGATGATAGGAATAAATGCCAGGGATATATTATATTGTTTATTGTCAAGTTCCCAAACAGTCTTAACGAATTTAGGTTGACCTTTTGCAAGTTCGTTCAAGAGTTCGTCAAATTCTTGAGAGCTTATAAAGTGTGGAACAACACTGGTAAATAGACGATTAACAAGGTTTTCGCGTCTGCGTTTGAGGAAAATAACAAATTTTTCGTTCACATTAGTAATGTAGCCATCAGGTGTGGTCTCAATAACCAGTGCTATCTCATTAATAGCCTTTACAATATTATCAAGTTCTGATGCTTTTTTACGGAGTTCTTCCTGTGTGGCTCTCATTTCTTCAAGGTTCTGACGCATTTCTTCTTCTTGTGCTGCCAGCTCCTGGGAACGTGTTCTCAACTGTTCAACAAGTCTTTGTGTTCTCATTGTAATTTTCACATTAGCAATAGTAGAAGCCACACTTACTCCAATTCGCTCAACAAAACGGCGGACATGAGCTTTGTATCCTTCGAATGAGGCCAGCTCGACGACAGCATAAATAACTTCATTGAACTTGAAAGGCACAATGAGCAAGGAATTAGGATGCCTTTCGCCCAGACCAGAGCTAATGCTCAAATGATCTTCAGGAACCTGGGTAATATAAATAGTTTCGCCTTCCAGGACAGCACGTCCTATGAGTCCGACGCCAAATGGGATTTTCTTTTCAAGGAATTTTTGACGGCCATAAGCGTAAGCTGAGATGAGTTCTATATATTTATTATCCGGATCATCGTCATTTATTACAAACAGTCCACCCTGTACAGAGCCTGTGTATTTAACCAGATTACTTATCACATGTGAAGCAAGCTGTTCAATATCCTGACTATGTTCACGAAGAATCTGTGCAAATAGGTTTTCACCCTGAATAAGCCAGTTTTGAATCTCTTCTTCCTGTTTACGCTTTGTATCTTCGAGTCGGGCAATCTGTAAGCTACGCTTCATCTCAAGAAATGCTTCTGTCAGCACGTCATCTTCACTGACTTTTTCGATCTGTACATCTAGATTACCTTTACCAATTTCTTTTGCAAAATCAGACAAGCGGGTAAGATTGTCAACAAGGCGGTTAATACTCTGGGCTACTATACCCATTTCATGCTGAGCCTTGATATCCAGCTTTAGTTTCTGGTCAATGTGTCCTATGGAGAGCTTTTCCATAGAGCTACGAATCAAGCCCAAAAACCTTGTTAGTGAAGAAGCTACCAGGTATGAGAAAATAAAAAGAATAAGCAGCAAAATGGAGGAAATCAGTATAGAGATGCGGATAATTCTACGAACTGGCGCCAACAAAACATCCTGTGGTATAATATTTCCAATATACCATGGATGCTCCAAGTTACCCACTCGAACAGGGTAGAATGTAGCATGATAAATCTTACCCTCACGATCTTTGAAATCAAAGGAAAATTCTGTGCGTTTATCAAGATTGGGAACTATGTAATTGGTGAAATATTTGTCTGTAAAGAAATTACTTATAGGCTGGTCCGTAAGGTCTTTGTGTCCTGTAAATGCAATAAATCTATTTTGTTGCGAAATAAGGAAACTCTGAACAAATTTAAAGGGTTGAACCCTATATAGTAAGGTGTAAAAATATCCAAGGTCAACGTCAGCATCTATCAAGCCTATGAACTGATTTGCTAGAAGCATTGGTGTGAAAATACTGGTCATTAAAATTGGCTCTTGTGAAGCGGTGTATTTGAAGTAATAAGGCTCTGTCATACCTTCTTTCTTTCTTATCTTGTACTTGTAATAAATGCCGCTGATGTTTTCTCCTTCTGTCTCGAGAGTGTCTATTTGCAGAACAACTTTTCCGTCAAGTTTGTAATACATGTAACGGATACGACCATAGAGAGAAGGGTCATTTTTTAGATAACTTATTTCCCAGTTAATAGCAAGAGCCAGGAAAGCAGGATAATTATATAAGATATTGGTGTAATACTGGTTCTGGATTGTCAGGTAAGTAGCTTGGTCTGTGTGTTCAAAAAGAGGCATTTCGGCATATTTAACCGAACGGATTACTTCCAGGTGTTGATTGAGTATTTGACCAAAATATAATGACGAAATATTGAGTATGTTATCAGTATATGAAATAGTGTTTTTATAAGTATCACGGTATGCAGAGTAAATAATCAGGGATATTGCAACCAGGTAAATAATAACTGATATTGATACAATACCGATGATAATTCTAGCTCTGAGGCTAAGTTTTTTTAAGCTTAATTTCATAAAACTCTAATTTTGCTATAGCTCAAATTCAAATTTAAATATTAAAAAGCATGAATCAAAAAAAACTTATGCAAATTTAATACCTGTGGTAAAATGGGTGTGAACTTATCGTTAATAATGACAAAGTCTGCCAGACTCATTTTTTCCCTCTCATCCATTTGTGCCTTTATCTTTTGTAGTGCTGCTTGTTGAGATATTTTGTCCCTTTTAATCAGTCGTTTTATGCGCAAGGGGATAGGACAAAAAACCAGTATATTAAAATCCAGAGTCTTATAATTACCAGATTCAAATAGTAAGGCAGATTCTTTGACCACATATTTGCTTTCCTGCTTCGAAGCCCACTGAATGAAATTATCATTAACAGCAGGATGAACAATGTCGTTGATGATTTGCCTTTTGCCTGGATCCGCGAAAACAAATCTTCTGAGTAAAGGCTTGTTGAGACTGCCATCCTCCAGGTAAATATTTCCCAGAGCATTGATTAGTTGTTGTTTGAGTTCAGGCGAATTTTGCATTAGCCAGCGTGCCTGTTGGTCTGAGTTGTAAACAGGAATGCCCAGTGACTTAAAGATTTCTGC
>JALVRO010000178.1 GCA_027031265.1 Bacteroidales bacterium
CATAAGCCAGACCGTCCATCAGGTCATAATAAGGTCTATCTCCCCAGTGACCACTGATAGCTCTCTTGAAAGTATCGCCATATCCAGTGGAGCCCCTGAAGTTGATAGCTACGGCTACATATCCATGAGATGGGGCTATTTCGAGATTCCAGCGATAATGGAAGCCATCGTGCCATGCGCCCTGTGGTCCACCATGGATGTAGAAGGCGAGAGGATATTTTTTGTGTGGGTCGAAATCAACAGGTTTGAGTAGCCATCCATGTACTTTGATTCCATCGCGGTCTGTGAACCAGAATTCTTCTACGTCTCCGAATTTGACCTGTGAGAGTATGTCATCATTGAAATGAGAAATTTTTGTAAGCTTACCAGTTTTTAGCTCCAGGCTATAAACTTCGGCTGGTGATTTGAATGATTCCTGAAGGAAATATAGCTTATCTCTTACCAGGTTGATTGATTTGTTGGTATGTTCAGAGTAGATTTCTTTAATGTCTTTGGTCTGTGTGTTAAGAGCAAATATACGGATACGGCCTTGTTTGTCGCCTGTGAAATAGATTGTCTTTCCGTCAGGTGAGATGATCAGCTCAGAGGGGTTGACCTGGAACTCTTCTGTGAGGTTTTGTTTTTCACCTGTTTTGAGGTTGTAGCGCATAATACGGAACCGGTCAGCTTCATATTTTGGGATATGCATAGCCAGATAGTAGAGATATTTCCCATCTGGAGAGAAGAACGCTACGCGATCCCAGGCCTTGTTTTCGCTGGTTATGTTGCGGGTTTTACCAGTTTTAACATCATATAGGTAAACATCGAAGTTTGTGGACCACATACGGTCACGTCCCAGTTTTGTTGTGTAGGCTATAAGCTGTCCGTCTGGGGAGATATCAAATTCTTCTGTACCTCCGAATGGTTTGGATGGGCAATTACCTTTTACACCTTGCATTATGTCTTCTGCCTGGCCACCTTGTAAAGGCATTATGTAGAGATGATTCCAGCGATGGTCTTCCCATGTGTCCCAATGACGTATAGGTAATTCTGTGAATTCCATGGCTGATGAGAGTGATTGTTCCTTGGTTTTGAGTCTCTGGGCAATAGCCTCTGGGTCGGATTCGTCTGGATAAGCAGCAATAGAGAATACAAAGTATTTGCCGTCGGGTGAGATTTTGAGATTATAGACAGAGACAGGCAGATCGCTAACTTTTGTTGTTTTTTTGCCTTTAAGTGAATACTTGTAAATCTCTGACTTTTTGGTGAATGTGTTGAGATAATAAAGGTTCCCTCCATCTGGGGAGAAAACAGGGTTAAAGCTAGAGCCATGGCCATTAGTTAGATTTGCCAGCGAATGAACTTTCTGGTCCAGGAGATAAATGTCTGTAGTGTGGCCATTGGTTTTCAGATTATAAGTTGTGGCAACAAAGGCAAGATAGCGTCCATCAGGGGAAACAGTAAGCTGGGAGAGACGCTTCATTTTTATCATATCGTAAAATGTGAAAGGATGCTTCTGCTGCTGGCTATATCCCAGTAGCGAAGCCAGCACTAGTAGGAGTGCCAGTAGTTTAGCTTTCATAGATAGGGGATTTAAGGTTTTCCAAAAGATAGGTAAAATTTGTCCAGAATGAAAAATTTTTCTCCAGTATCAGTCATCATTAGTAGAAAAAGGAGTGTAGTCTAATGGTTCGTCTTCGAAAAGCCATATTTCAGCTTCTGCGACTGAATTGACAATATTTCTTTCTAGTTTTCCTTTTGTAATTTTATAAGCCTGGTCAAAGAAAATTTGTAGTCCTATCTTTGTGATTATTTCAGCTGGCTCGACGTAGACTATTTTTCTGACACCTATCTCTGCCAGACGAGGTGTGAGTTTGCTCAAAACCCAGTTTAGATAGTCGTTAGTATAATTGAAGTGAATATCAGAGTTGTCTTGCAGGACATATTCAGGGTTGTATTTCTCCAATTGTTTGAAGACTTTTTTTGTTACTTCAATAGCCTCTTGTGTAGTGAGATTTTTGACTGATTGTTTCCATTTAATTTTTAGATAATTTTTTGTTGGTTTGTAAATAACCTGTACGAAATCATTATCAATTAATCTTATAATCTCATTTTCATAAAGTTCCATCCCAGGTTTTTTTATTTTAAATTTACACAAAAGTGTGTGAAAAGCAAATTTTTTTTCGTTTAATGCATTCGTTATATTCTGTTATTTAGAATTATGTTGTCTTTTATGAATGAGTGTTTTAAACTAATGTTTAAAAATTGATAAAAGTCACACGTTTTATTCAGATAATTTATTATTTTCGAAGCAAAAAGGACAGATGAAGATAGTTTTTCTTGAGGCAATGACTCTGGGAGATGTGGACCTGTCGCCATTGCGTGAATTTGGCGACCTAGTTGTTTATCAAACTAATACACCGGATCAGACAGCAGACCGTATCCAGGATGCTGATGTGGTGATAGTTAACAAGACTCCTATTGGAGAGAAGGAAATAATTTCAGCACCTAACCTGAAGCTGATTTGTGTGGCTGCCACGGGTTATAACAACATTGATATTCCAGCTACTTTACGTCATAATGTAGTGGCTACAAATGTCCGAGGTTATTCAACAGAGAGTGTGGCCCAGCATGTTTTTGCGCATCTGCTGGCTGTGATGAATTCTGTGCTGGATTTCCAGCAAGATATACGCCAGGGACTGTGGCAGAAGTCTCCTATTTTTACCATGCTCACACATCCTATTGAGGAGCTCAGGGGCAAGGCCATGGGAATAATTGGCTATGGTGCTATTGGCAGGCGTGTGGCAGATCTGGCCAGGGCTTTTGGAATGAATGTTTTAGTAGCAAAGAGGCCTGGTGTGGAATATGTGGATGATTTTCGTGTGCCATTGGAGACTGTTTTGCAGGAAAGTGATGTAGTGAGCATACACACGCCTTTGACCCCCCAGACAAGGAATTTGATAACAATGCAGGAGCTGAAAATGATGAAGCCAACAGCAATCTTGATTAACACAGCACGTGGAGGCATTGTGAATGAGATGGATCTTTATAATGCGCTAAAGGATAGGGTGATAAGTTTTGCTATTGTGGATGTATTGGAGAAAGAGCCACCTAGCGGGGGACATCCATTTTTTGAGCTTGATAATATTTTTCTTACACCTCATATTGCCTGGACATCACGTCAGGCAAGGCAGAAGCTACTTGAGGGGATAGTCCAGAATATTCGTCTATTTCTGGAGGGACGCATTGATGAAATTCGTTTAACAAAATAAAAACCATATACTTATGAGTTTTATTGAGGTTAAAAATATCAGAAAGTCTTATGATGGGCACCTGGCTCTCAAAGACCTTAGTTTTAGCGTAGAAAAAGGCGCAATCTATGGGCTTCTGGGACCAAACGGTGCTGGTAAGACCACATTTATCCGAATTCTGAACAGGATCATTGTCTATGATAGTGGTCAGATTTTTTTCGATGGAGAACCGCTTCAGCAGAAACATATAAACCGCATTGGTTATCTGCCCGAAGAGCGTGGACTTTATAGGAAGATGAAAGTGGCAGAGCAGATAATTTATTTTGCCCAGCTCAAAGGTCTCACTTATGGTGAGGCTTTTCGCCGTACAAAAAAGTTTATGAAGAAATTTGACATGGTTACGTGGTGGAATAAGAAGCTGGAGGAATTGTCCAAGGGCATGCAGCAAAAAGTGCAATTTTTAATAACTATTATTCATGAACCTGATTTGCTGATATTTGATGAACCATTCTCCGGGTTCGACCCAATAAACCAGGAGATGCTAAAGAGTGAGATTCTCGAACTTCACCGCCATGGTAAAACCATACTTTTCTCTACACACATGATGGCTTCTGTGGAGGAGATTTGTGATTCTATTTTGTTGATTAACAATGGAGAGAAGATACTCGAGGGAGATATACATGAGGTCAAACAACAACATAAACAAAATTTATATCGCATAATCTATAGCAGCCCGGATGCCCAGTTTGTCGAAAACGAAAAATTCATTGTTAAGGGGAAAGACAGTGGGCAATATCTTGTCCAGGTCAGCGAAAAAGAAGACACTAATACTTTACTCCAGTATGCCATGCGCTTTGGTGAGATAGTGCACTTTGAGGAAGTGCTTCCCACACTGAATGAAATTTTTATCCAGGCAGTTCAAAATTCTAACTTAAAAACGGTCGAACAATGAATAAATGGTGGTTAGTACTCAAACGTGAATATCTGTTCCGCGTCAAGAAAAAGTCATTTATTGTAATGACACTTTTGTTGCCTTTACTGTTTGCTTCGTTCATCATTTTACCTGCATATCTAATGGAAAGATCGATGAAGAAGAATTACAAAGTAGCAGTCATAGACCAATCAGGCAAGCTTAAATTCGATAGTACAGAGGAAGTTAGTTTTATTCAGGTAAGAGCAACGGGTATAGACGAGCTCAAGTCCCAGATAGACAAGGAAAAGAAACCGTATGATGCAGTGTTGCAGGTGCCTTCTGATCCTGAGCATGAGGCAGCTGTCCTGTATTTGTTGTCAGACAAGGATGTGAAAATTTCTGATGTTGTTAGAGATATTTACCAGCAGGCTATGGAGGGATATAGGTATAAGCAAATAAATATCCAGCCTGAGGTTCTGGAACAGATAAAGGAACCTGCAAAGCTAACAGTTCTGAAATGGACAGAAAAAGGTGTGACTAAGTCTTCTGTAGGTGTCAGGATTGCTCTGGCTACAATTGGGGCTTTGCTGGTGTATTTCTTTATGTTCATGTATGGTGGCCTGGCTATGCGTAGTGTTATGGAGGAGAAAGTCAACCGTGTAGTGGAGTTGATTGTATCATCTGTTCGTCCGCTCGAGCTTATGTTTGGTAAATTATTAGCAATATTGTTTGTGGCTCTGACACAGTTTGTTGTGTGGATTGTTTTGATTGTGTTTATTCTCAAGTCTGTGAATATTGCAGGACAGAACTCTGATATTATGGTCAAGCTCAACATGGTTCTTGAGATGGTTAAGCATGTTAACCTGGGATTGTGGATTTTTACCTTTGTGTTCTTTTTTCTTACTGGTTATTTGCTTTATGGTAGCTGGTTTGCTGCCATTGGTTCGGCAGTGGATGTGGAGACAGATGCGCAGCAGTTTGTATTTCCTTTGACTTTGCCAATAATTTTCGCAATAATTTTCTTGCAGGCGGTTATTTTCAATCCAGATGGACAGATGGCATTCTGGTTGTCAATAATTCCATTTACTTCGCCTATTATAATGCCTGTGAGAATAAGTTTTGGCATTGGAGAGGCAGTAATGTGGTGGGAATATCTTCTTTCGCTTGTGCTTATGATATTGACTGTATGGGCTTCGCTATGGGCTACGGCAAAAGTTTTCCGTATGGGAATACTCTTTTATGGCAAGCGTCCTACTTATAAGGATCTGTGGAAATGGATCAGGCAGGGATAATTGCAGGTACTGTGTTATATTTCTTAGAAAAAGGCTCCTCCTATTGCAGGTGTGCGTTAAACACCCTGTAATGATTAGTAGGACTACCAGGATTCGTTAATTGTGCTATAATTGATATTTGATTTTACATTTTTTCTCAATGGTGCTTCCAGGGATGTCAAAATGACATCCCTGGAATTTTTTTGTGCATTTTTGTAAAAAATTGAAAATCGTTGCGATAGAAAAATATTAGTTTTTGTTCTTGGTGAAAATATGTTTTATCATTTGATAATAAGTGAAATAATGTCATTGTTTTGAATTTATGTTACGAAATTTTGTCATAAAAAAGTATCTGGTTTGGAAATTGTTAGACACATAGTGAACCTAAAAAACTAGGAACTATGAAAAGCTTAAAAGCAATTTTGTTGAGTGTTTTAATTCTTCTTAGTGCAGTTTCTTGCAATAATGGACAGACCAGGGAGCAGAAGACTGCCAAGGCTCCACAGCCTGTTGATACATTGATGATGTCCCAGGATACGGTTAACGTTCGTCTTGCAGACATCATGAATGGTTATGTAATGCTTATGCGTCAGCAGCTGCTGACTGATACCACAGTGCTCAAGACAATAGCAGAGACACAGTATGTGATTCAGGATATTGAGCAGAATAAGGTTGATCAGGCAAAGAATGATTTGCAGACACTTATCGGGAAATTGGAAGTTTATTTAACAAAGAATCCACAGGCAGCACTTGTCCCAGTGGATGTTAGCTACCGTAAGATTGAGACTGTGAATAATATTGATACTGTCCGTGCTCTGGCAAAGACTATAAAGAAAGCTGTCAATGACGGCTATTATCAGGTTGCTAAAGATATGATAGGTATGATGACAAGCGAGATGATTGTTTCTACTGCTTATGTTCCAGTAGCTGCTTATTTGCAGGGGCTTAAATATGCGGCAGCTTTGCTTGACGACGGAAAGGTTGATCAGGCAATGGTGCTGATGCAGCAAGTACTCAGCTCTGTTGTTGTAACAACTGTTAGCATTCCTTTGCCAGTGCTAAAAGCCCAGATTTATATTGATGAAGCAGCACGTTTGTATGTAGCTAATCATGAGGATATTGACCACATAGTAAATCTTCTGGAAAACGCTGATTACCAGCTGCGTCTGGCTGAGGAAATGGGATATGGAAAGCGCGACAGAGAATACAAGGCTCTGTACAAGGCTATCAAGGAGCTCAAGCGTGCTGTTAAAGCCAAAGAGGAAAGCACAGACAAGTTCAACGCTCTCAAAGACGAGCTTAGCAAATTCAAGAATCGCCTGTTCCCAGTAGTGAAGAAGTCACAGAAATAAGCAGGTAATAATATAGATACGAAAAGGCGGCTTTATGGCCGCCTTTTCGTATTTGTGAGAGTGAGCAAAAGAGTTTTATTCTTCTTTGGCCTGTTTTGCCAGTTTTATACTGTGCACAGGTTTGACTCCAATATTCCAGTATGCAAATGCATACATGTCAGCCCATTCTTCGAGGATTTTTTCAGTAGGCTTGCCTGCACCATGACCTGCTTTAGTCTCTATTCTGATAAGCAAGGGATTAGGATTATCCTTGCACTTTTGCTGGAGAGTAGCAATGTACTTGAAAGAATGGGCAGGAACGACACGGTCATCGTGATCTGCGGTCATAACCATAGTAGCAGGATAAACGCGTCCTTCCCCGCAACGTATGTTGTGCAGTGGGGAATAACTGTAGATGTATTCGAACATTTCTTTGCTATCAGTAGGCAAGCCATAATCAGAGGCCCATGCACGACCGATTGTGAATTTGTAATAACGAAGCATGTCCATTACACCAACCTGTGGGAATGCTACTTTGAACAGGTCTGGGCGCATATTCATTACAGCTCCGATAAGCAGTCCTCCATTTGAGCCACCCTGTATAACCAGATAATCAGGACTTGTGTATTTCTGGTCAATCAAGTATTCGGCTGCTGCAATAAAGTCACGGAATACATTTTTCTTATGTAGTTTTGTTCCTGCTTTGTGCCATTTTTCTCCATATTCGCCACCGCCACGTATGTTAGCTACAGCAAAGACGCCGCCATTCTCCAGCCATAGCATGCGCGAAGAGCTGAAGTGCGGAGTGAGGCTGATGTTAAATCCTCCATAGCCATATAGCCATGTTGGATTTTTGCCATCAAGTTTAATTCCTTTCTTGTGTACAATAAAGATTGGGATCTTTGTACCGTCAAAGCTTGTGTAGAATTTTTCTTCTGTTACGTAATCGTCCAGATTAACGCCATTAATCTTTGCTTCCCAGTATTTTTCTAATTTTCCAGTGCGTACATCATACTTGAAGATAGTGCCAGGGTATGTGTAAGAAGTAAGAGTAAGGAAGCCAAAGTCCAGGTCAGGACTTACAGATATATCTGCACTTCCAGGAGCAGGCAAATTAAGGTGATAAATAAGCTTACCTTTGGCGTCATAAATGTCAATATAAGATACCACATCTTTGAGATAATGGGCAATTATTTTGTCTTTGTCAGCAATACTCACACTGCGAAGGACGAAATCTTTTTCTGGAATTAAATCGACCCAGTTTACTATTTCAGGACTGTGTGGATCTACGGCTATTAGCTTATAGTTTGGCGCATTGAAATTGGTAATAAACAGTAATTTACCATCAACCAGGTCCACAAAAAAGAAGTCGAAATCAAAGTTTTTGTTAAGCTGTGTGAATTTAGCACCAGGATCTGTCAGGTCTTTGAAATAGATACGATTACCACTTGTGCCACGCCATTCTGAGATTACCATATAACGGTTATCGTGGCTAATATCTGCACCAAAGCCACTTTCTGGTTCTTTGGGATTTTCGAATATTAATTTATCCTGGGTCTGGGGTGTGCCGAGTTTGTGATAATAGACTTTCTGGTTGAGGTTACTGGTGGTCAGCTCTTTGCCTTTTTCTGGCTGAGGATAGCGGCTGTAGAAAAATCCATTTTTGTACCAGGTGATACCCGAGAATTTAGCCCATTTAACGGTGTCCTTCAGGTCTTTTCCTGTCTCAATATCACGCACATAAATCTCCTGCCAGTCAGATCCAGAACGGTTGATAGCATAACCCAGATATTTCCCATCGTCAGAGACTGCCAGTGTACTGAGGGCAACTGTGCCATCTTCGGATAATTTGTTAGGATCTAGAAGCTCGCGAGGTTCTTCGTCCAGACTGTTTTGTATAAAAAGTACTGATTGGTTCTGTAGGCCATTATTGCGGAAGAAGAAAAATTTACCGCCTTTGTACCAAGGAGCATCACGGCGTTCGTAATTATAAAGCTGCTTGAGACGGGTGAATAAGTCATGGCGGTATGGTATCCGGGATAAGTACTCTTGTGTGAGTTTGTTTTCCTCATCAATCCATTTTTTCAGGTCAGGGTCATTCTCATTCTCCATCCAGCGGAAAGGGTCTTTGACAATAGTTCCAAAAAAATTAGTCGAACTATCTATAGTCTTAGCCCTGGGATAAGTAATTTTCATAGGCTTTTGTTTTGAACATGAAAACAGTATCAACAAGGGCAAAAGCAAAAGAATTAATCTTCTCATGATATTTTGTTTTTGTGGTTTGACATAGTAAATGGTTGTTAGTCTCCAATCACGTAATTAATGTGTTTTTTCAGATTAATGAATTCAAAATAAAACTCAGGTGCACGTTCTGGACTAGTGTAGATTTGTTTAAGACTCTGTGGCTCAAAGTCTTGGTCGCCATTATAGATAAGCACAGGGATAACTGAAGGCATTATGTCCCGTTGTTGCCTGGAGAAATGCCATGATAAATCTGCGATCAGGTTAAATAATTTATGTGCAATTATGCGATCTGGACTGTCTATGTATACAAAGAGAAAGGCTAGCTCAGATTCAGGTTCGTTTAGAAACTGACATGTAAAAACCTGGTAATGTTTAACATCCAGCTTTTGTGCAACAGCTAGTGTGGCTTGTTCCTCTTTTAGACTATCCATGTTGAGGTTTTGTGCGATATGGTCCAGGTAAGTAATGATTAAATCCCTGGCCGTTTTTGAATTCATGTCTTTATTTTTTAGCTATTGTTCCTCGGCAGTAAAGTCGATGTTCCTCAATTAGTTTCCCTATTTTAGGCTATACCCAGTCTGTGCTTGAATGATTGTACTTTGGCCAGTTCTTTTTCTTTGTCAAGGGCAAGACTTGATTCAATTATCTGGTCCATAAAGCGACTGAAAGTCCTGGTCATAGAGGTATCTGCCTGTGGATTTTTATCAAATTTTAGCAGGAGTTTGACTGCTTCGACAAAATCATTTTCGTATTTGTCCATATTGCGTGATATATACAGCAGTTCACTTCCTATACGCAGGTTAAATTCTTCGTTGAGCATAACACCCATTGGTTCTGGTGCAAAGGAAAGTATCTCCACGAGACTCAGGTCCAGAGCATTGGCATCGATTGATTTTGCAATCTTATCGAGAATTTTAAGTTCTTTCTCGTCAACCTGTCTATCGGCCGAAATAGCCAGAGCTGTAGGAACATGAGTCAGAAAAATAAAAATCTGAGGGTTGGACATCAGAAAACCCCTGTCTTTCATGTATTTATCAAGGAGAGATCGAATTTGTGGGAAGATTTTCTTAACCTCTTCGACAGCTTCGGGTGTGATAGCTATGCTTTCCATTATTTCAAGAATTTATGAGTTTGGTTTAAATTTATAAAATTTTCACAGGTTTAAAAAGTTAAAAAAGATTTCAAATTTTTTATTAATGTCAAAGAATTGATTTTGTTTTATATAATATTTATCTTAAAAAGAAAAATGCGTCCTGTTATACTTTTTTTTGTTACAATATTTTTTGGCTTTTTTTCTTTTGGCCCGCTGCCAGCTAAAAGCTTTTTTGACCAGGGATATAATAATAATTCTTGCCAGCCTTCTTGTTTTCAACACATATACTATCAAAAAACAGATTATTCAAACCCTGTGATTGACACATTAGAATGGATAAAGCTTTTCTCAGAGGTTTTTACATTTGCCGCCCAGGGTAAGTTTAAAATAGAAACTACATGGACCGGCAGGGTCCAGGATTTTATTTTTTCTGGGAAAAGTCAAAAAGCCGCAATGTCTGTCACACTCATGGATACGAGTAATAATGAAGCTTTGGTAACTTATCTGCTGATACCAGGACAGCAGTTTTCCATGCGAGTGTGTAATAATCTCTCTGAGAGGGTTAACTTTTTGACGGTGAACGATCTTGCTATCATTTATCGTCTGGATAGAAGTGATAAACTTACACAGGATCAGAGACGAGAAATTAGGAACTTTGAGGCGCGTTTAGGGGAGATTATTGATTATGACTATTGCCAGCGTAGTATACCTTTACCCTCCCGGATTTCAGATACAGGTCTTTTCCAGAATGTTTCATTTTATCCTTATTATATTAACATTCACACGGGTGATAGGTTAGCAGGTAAAAGGCTGGAATTTTTGCGGGACATTGCAGGTAACAGAATGATAAAACTGGATATTTCACAGGATGATTGCACATTTTCGCAGTGGTATTTACCAGAAGCCGTTAATGACTATGAAATAAGCGACACAACTGATCAAGAACTGGTAAACATTTTCCGTCATGCAATAGAACGATCAATAAAAAACAGGGCTTATACCTGGGATGTTTATTATACTGCCCAGGACAGGATTAAGCGATTGTTTAAGGATAATGATTCTCTGGCTAACAAATTTATTTCCCGCCTAGAACGCTGGATGGTATTATACGAAGCGCATGTATTCCCTGGTTATCACCCAAAAACAACACCAGATGTGATCCTGGATTTTAGACCCCAACTGATAACGAAAATTTATGACCTGCCAGAACCAAAACTGGAAAATCTGCCTCAACTTATAAACCTGTTTGATATTTACAGCCAGAAAGCCCAACAAAATCCCGGGCAATGGGTGGAAGGGAATATGATACTTGGTGCTGATCCACAGGAATATAATCCATCAGACCAGGAACTGATTTTATTTGAAATTGGCGACAGGATAAACGAAGTTTTAGAGGTAAATACAACAGAAGATATACAGAAATTTTTGCGTGAAAATGGCATTGCACCGCGAAAGCTGGAATACAAAGCTTTCACTTTCCGCCATGTTGATGTCATGGGTTCGGGACGCTTTTTTTACGTGGATGTAATTAGACCAGTGGTTATAATGTTACCATGAAATTTCCCCCATTAATACACCATGGATAGTCTCCTGGAAAGATTTACAGTTCATAGCCAAATGACCGCAGCTTATGCACATCGTTCCGCCAGTTTTTCGAGACTTTAACGTATAGCTCCAGATATACTTTTGTGCCAATGAATTCTTCTATTTCTTCTCGAGACTTAATTCCGAGCTGTTTGATAGCTTGTCCTCCTTTGCCTATGATTATTGGTTTCTGGGAGTCTTTGGCTACGTAAATTGTAGCACGTATGCGTGTGATGTGTGGCAATTCTTTGAATTCATCAATGCTAACTTCCACACTATAAGGTACTTCCTGGCGGTATAGTTCGAGAATGTTTTTGCGGATAATCTCGGCAACAAAGAAGCGTATAGGCCGATCGGTTAGCTGATCCTTGTCAAAATAAGGTGGAGAGTAAGGCAGTTTCTCGATAATGGTTTTGAACAACTTGTCTAGATTAAATTTGTATAGGGCAGATACAGGTATAATCTGCTCACCCGGGAAGAGCTCTTCTAATTGGTCTATATGTGCCTGCACCTTAGCCTGGTCAGCGAGGTCTATCTTATTGAGGACTATGATTTTGGGTATGCCCTGGGTCATCCGCTTAATCTTTTCAATATATTCAAGGTTTTTATCTACTTTTTCGTTCACATCTGTGACATAGATAAGCACATCAGCGTCCTCCAGGGCTGAGTCTACATATTTGAGCATTGCCTGCTGCAGCTTATACGACGGCTTGAGAATACCGGGTGTGTCTGAGAAAATAATCTGGAATTTTTCGCCATTGACAATACCCAGAATTCTGTGGCGTGTAGTTTGTGCTTTGGACGTGATGATTGAGAGGTTTTCGCCAATCATGTTGTTCATTAGCGTGGACTTGCCCACATTAGGATTGCCTATGATATTGACAAAACCTGCTTTGTGGTCTGGTGGATAGTCTGCTATTGGTAGAGGTGAATTTTTCAAAGCTTGTATAGGTGAAATGCTCTGGTCTTCTAGTGCTTTGACTGGGTCTTTATTGGTTGTATTTTCTTGATTTTGTGTGTTTTGCGGATCAGAAAGAGGCTCTTCATTGTGATCAAACTCACTGTGGTCGAGGTGTTCCATAATTCGTTTAGTTTTACTGTTTTGTACAAAGATAAGCTAAAAAATTAGATGTTTTCCTGATAAAAGTTTGTTTTTTGAAAAAACTGTGGTTTGCTGTATAATGTGGTTATGGAACTTTGTTTTTTCGTATTTTTATTATTAAAAAGTCAGCTTTTTTGCCTGTTTTAGTCTTTGTAGCTGATGGCAGGTTAATGTGGTACAGACTGTTATGTCGGCTAGTTTTTTTTAATATTTGTGTGTCAGTAGATTGTGTAATAATAAATTAACATGTTCTTAAATCTCTTTCATTATACACAATAGTTTGTTTTTTATGCAGTTCAACCGCAGGGTGTTTTAACTTTTATTGATTGAAAAAATGAGCCAGATTTTACATCTTTGCATACCAGATAAAAATCATTCAGTCACTTGCTAAAGATTGGAGACATAGAGATAAAAGGTTACCCGGTCCTGCTGGCCCCCATGGAGGATGTGACAGATGTGTCTTTTCGTTATATGTGCAAAAAATTCGGAGCAGACATTGTATTTACAGAGTTTGTGGCTTCTGAGGCGTTGATCCGTGATGTGGAGGGGGCCAAGAAAAAAATGCAGATTTACGATTTCGAGCGTCCTGCTGCTATACAGATATACGGTCATGTGATAGAGTCTATGGCACAGGCAGCCAAAGTCGTGGAGACCGCAGGGCCTGATTTTATTGACCTGAACTTTGGCTGCCCAATGAAAAAGATTGCAGTCCGTGGTGCCGGAGCAGGACTACTGCGTGACGTGCCAAAGATGATACGAATGGCCGGGGCAGTGGTCAGGGCCACCTCTTTGCCTGTGACGGCAAAGACGCGTCTGGGCTGGGACGCAGACTCAATT
>JALVRO010000179.1 GCA_027031265.1 Bacteroidales bacterium
CTGCCGGTCCTGAGGGCAATACCTTTAGCGTTATGGTGAAACCCTCGGGCCAGTGATTGACTTCATTTTTAATGACCGGGTCAATGGCACTTGCACGGGCTGTGGCCTTGCCCAGAGCCCAGAAGCCAACCTTGACTACTAATCTATGTATCCAGGGACCTTTGTCAGACATGAGGATAGCTGTTTTTCTTTGCAGAAAGTTAAAAATATACCACAAGAGTAGCAAAAAATATTAAGAATTGCACCGGGAATTGTGTTTTTTCAATTTACCACAAAGTTTCTAAGAGTCAGGTCACAAAGTTGCACTAAGGTTTAACTAAAAAAACTTAGTGTCCTTTGAGAAAATCACTTGGTGGCCTTTGTGTTTAATTTTACCACGAAGTTAAGCCACGAAGGTGTTTTTATTTTTTACCTCTAAGTTGCACTAAGTTAGATCATGAAGTTGCACGAAGATAACACCCTACAAAATCATTCTTTTTATGCCGTCCTTTAAACTTTTAACGTTAAAATTAATGAGTAATCCTAATCTAATTTTCGCCAATTTCATATAGGTGAGTATTTGTGCATAATGAACATCATGAAAACCACCCTCTATTGCCTTCAATTCCACGATTACCTTGTTCTCTACCAGCAAATCAACTCTATATCCTGCATCTAGTTTTACCTGTTTATATACCAGAGGTAGAGCTTTTTGTCTCTCCACTTTTAGTCCTGCTTGTCTGAGTTCATAGAAAAGACATTCTTCATAAGCATTCTCAAGTAATCCTGGGCCAAGGGCAGTGTGTACTGCAAAAGAACAATCTAAGATTTTTTTAAAAACTTCTTCATCAGTCATAAGAATGTTTTTTAATTTGTACAACGATAGTGAACAAAGTCTAAACCAAAATTTTATTTCACCACTAATTTTCTCTATGTTAAGCCACTAAGCCCAACGAAAACAACAAGTGGCCTTTGTGTTTATTTTACCACAAAGTTTATCAAAGTCAGGTCACTAAGTCACACGAAGACAACAATTAACCCTTGTGGCCTTTGTGAAAATCTCTTGGTCGACTTTGTGTTTTTCAATTTACCACTAAGTTTCTCGAAGTTAAGGCACGAAGTTGCACGAAGACAACAATTAACCCTTGTGGCCTTTGTGTTTATTTTACCACTAAGTTTCTCGAAGTTAAGGCACGAAGTCACACGAAGACACCTAATAACCTTTGCGCCCTTGGTGAAAATCTCTTGGTCGACTTTGTGTTTTTCAATTTACCACTAAGTTTCTCGAAGTTAAGGCACTAAGTCACACGAAGACAACAATTAACCCTTGTGGCCTTTGTGAAAATCTCTTGGTGGACTTTGTGTTTTTTAATTTACCACTAAGTTTCTCAAAGTCAGGTCACTAAGTCACACGAAGACACCTAATAACCTTTGCGCCCTTGGTGAAAATCTCTTGGTCGACTTTGTGTTTTTCAATTTACCACTAAGTTTCTCGAAGTTAAGGCACTAAGTAAATAATACAGACTTTTTTATCATTACTACAAAATATCTCTTACCGAAAAACCTTTCTGCAAGAGGCGGTCGGGGCGGAGGGCCTCGCGTAGCTTATCCTCTGGCAGAAGATTCAGACGGCGATTAGCTTCAAAAATATCACATCCGCTCTGGCGCATCTCGCGGGCTAGCTCAGAGGCACGATGATAACCAATTATGCTGTTCAAAGCAGTGGCAATAGACGGGCTGTGTAAAAGCCGATCGTATGCAACCTTTGTATTAACCTTCAATCCCAGGAGCATCTTATCCCTCAGCGTCTGATTAGCCGCAATAAGTAGCTTGATACTGTCAAGCAGAGCATGCCCTACGAGTGGCAGATAGGCATTAAGCTCAAGCTGCCCCTGTCCTACAAGCGAGCTTACCAACACATCATTGACATAAACGCGGTGTGCCACACTGATGACAAACTCCGGTACTACGGGATTGATCTTAGACGGCATGATGGAACTACCGACCTGCGCCTGCGGCAGGATAATCTCGCCGCGGCCTACCAGGTCAGAGGCTTGCAGGCGCAGGTCGGAGACTATCTTCTCCAGGTTAGTGGCATGGGCCTTGAGCGTGGCGTGTACCTCTACCAGGGCATCCTGGTTTTGTGTAGCTTCAACAAGGTTTTCGGCCTGTGCGATGGGTAGGCCTGTTATCTGCCTCAGTCGCGGCACCACCTCCACGACAAAATAACGGGGCACACTTAGCGAGGTGCCAATAGCGCTGCCACCGAGATTAACAAACTTGATACGTTCCAGGCATTTGGATACGCGCCACCAGTCACGCGCCAGTGCTTCGGCATAAGCACCAAATTGCTTGCCAAAGGAAGTGGGCACTGCTTCCTGCAATTGTGTATAACCAAGGCGCAGGTCGTAGCGGTGCTTTTGCTCCAGCTGCTCCAGCACCTGGCGTGTGTTGTTAATAGCCTCTTCCAGACTAAGCAGTAGTGTCATGGCTGCCACGCGCAAGGCGGTGGGTACGGTATCATTCGTTGACTGGTAAACATTGGCATGCTCTATTGGGTCAATGATTTCATATTGCCCGGGCCTGTGTCCTAGCTTCTCTAACGCAACATTAGCAATGATTTCATTGACATTCATATTAATGCTCGTACCTGCTCCGCCCTGCACGGCCGGCACGATGAAATGCTCAAACCAGCGGCACTGGGCTACCTCTTCGGCCGCATGAATAAGTGCATTAATCTGCTCATTAGACCAGAAATGTAGCTTAGCATCTGGTATATTTTGCTGCACAGACTGCTTAAAATCTTTGTACACAAGGTAATAGGCTAGCTTAACCTGTCCCATTGCCATGTACCATTCCCGGTGAAAAGGTGTTGTATCAGGGAAATTTTCCCTGGCCCGGAGGGCATGAATGCCATAGAGTGCATCATCTGGTAGCTGGCGCTGGCCTATATAGTCTTTTTCGGTGCGCATAGCCTGTGTAATTATTTTTTTACTAAGTTAATCATTTTGTTCAAAGCTAAATGTGACAAAACGCATAGTCCGAAAGATTAGTGTGGAAACGATTTATTTAACCTGGTCAGAGTCCATTAAGATTAATTGTAATTGTTCTTATCATCCGGTCCGTGAAGCCAGGCTTTATATATTACGAGCCCATGTGTGTCTGCGTGAGGGCGGAGGCGGATATGAGGCGCAGGCTAGGCCTGGGTGGTACGGCTACGAGGAGGCGAACGGAGGAAGCCACCACAGTAGCCTGCCAGTACCACAGGCCTGGACAAGCTGAATAAAAGCCGTAGACCGACCCGAAGCCGCTGTTTATAATACGCCTGGTGTAGTGAGCGTGCTAAAAAGAACGTTCACCACGGGAAGCTTTGCCGTCGCTGGTGCATCCTGGTATGCCCCAAACATCAAGTAGATTGTCGCAAGGTGCCTGCGGCACGCTTGCGACAGAAGACGCAGGAGAAGAAGGCGAAGCGGCGAGGGGCACGCCCAAAAAAGAATAAAATTTACAAAATCTTAGTGCGCATAAGTTTCAAAAGAACGCTAGAGAAGAATGTTTATCGCAAGGTGGCTCATGCCACGCTTGCGACGTAAACGGAAGCAGGAAACAAGGAGGTTATCGCATCCCTGGTGCGGGAGGGTAAAAGGTAGGATACCAACATTATTGTAGCGGAGAAAGTTGCAAGTTACCTGCGACACGCTTGCAACAGAGGGCTTGTATTAGCGGCGAGGGGCACGCCCAAAAAACAGTTCTAAGTAATTGAGATTGTCCATAAATGTGATTCTACTATGATGTGATGCGGGTTTGACCTTAATTTTATGGAATTTGGAGCGTTACCAGGTTCCCCAGGATTGCCCGTAACTGGTGTTTATAATGACGCAAGGACATAGGTCAGAGATGTGTTGGACACTGGAATATGTAATTATTCGCTAATTTAGCTATCTTTGCCATAAGGGTAAAAACAGGATATGCACTGGACTGAGATTGTTTTTTACATAGGTGTGCTTGTGGTAATTTTGAGTATTTTGCTGGTTGATTTGCTTATCTTTGACAAGGAGAGTCACGAGGTTAGCCTGCGCGAAGCTTTCCTGTGGACGCTTCTGTGGATAGCGTTGGGTCTTGGATTTGGGGTGTTTGTTTATTATAATGGACACCTGATTCATGGGATAAAAAATATTCAAGAACTGCAGCAGGTCATCCACAAATTTGAATACACTGTAGCGATTAATCCTGATGATTTCCGGGCGAGTTTGCGCGCCTTTGACCGGGAGATGGCTATCAATTACATCACAGGTTATCTGCTAGAGAAGACGCTGTCGGTGGATAACCTTTTTGTAATGATTTTGATTTTTTCGGCTTTTGGTGTTCATCCACGTCATCACAAGCGGGTGCTTTTCTGGGGGATACTTGGTGCCATAGTACTGCGCACTTTGTTTATATTCCTGGGTGCAGCCCTGGTGCTCAAATTTCATTGGATATTATACATTTTTGGTGTGTTTCTGTTGTATTCCGGAGCAAAGGTGTTCTTTGAGAAAGGTGAAGACCGTGTAGAGCCCCAGAATCACCCTGTGATCAAATTCCTTTCGCGGCATACTCATGTATTTCCGCGTTTTGTAGGAGGGCATTTCTTTGTCAGGCCATGGGGCAAGTTCTGGCATGTGACACCTCTTTTCCTGGTGCTCGTGTTTATTGAATTCTCTGATATAGTCTTTGCCTTTGACTCTATTCCTGCGATTTTCTCTGTCACGCTTGATCCCTTTATTGTGTTCTTTTCCAACATCTTTGCCATTCTTGGTCTGAGGGCCCTATATTTCTTTCTGGCCAAGGTTGTCGAGAAATTCTATGCCCTGCAGTACGGGGTCGGGATATTGTTAGTCTTTATTGGCCTGAAACTGTTGTTTGCCCAAAAGCTTCATGAATGGGGCTTCAAAAACGTTCATTCCCTGATTATTATTATCAGTGTCCTGACTATTAGCATTGTTTACTCAATAATTTTCCCAAAAAAAGAAAACCCGTAAAACCATGGAACAAGTAAAACAACTTATAGAACAGGCATGGGAAGACCGTAGTCTTCTGGACAAGAAAGAAGTACGCCAGGCAATAGAACAAGTAATAGAATGGCTGGACAAAGGACAAGTACGTGTAGCAGAGCCCGAGGGAGATAATTGGAAGGTTAATGATTGGGTCAAGAAAGCCGTAATCCTCTACTTCCCTATCCGTCCCATGCAGAAAATGGAAGCAGGAGTGCTGGAATTTCATGACAAGATACCGCTAAAGCATGATTATGACCAGCTCAAGGTACGTGTCGTGCCGCATGCTGTAGCACGCTATGGAGCATATATTGCACCTGATGTTATAATGATGCCTTCGTATGTCAATATAGGCGCTTATGTTGACAGTGGAACAATGGTGGACACCTGGGCCACGGTCGGTTCTTGCGCACAGATCGGACGTAATGTCCATCTCAGCGGTGGCGTGGGCATTGGCGGAGTCCTGGAACCTGTGCAAGCAGCACCAGTGATAATAGAAGACGGAGCCTTTATAGGTTCGCGTTGCATAATAGTAGAAGGTGTGCGCATAGGACGTGAAGCAGTGCTGGGGGCAAATGTGGTTATCACAGCGTCCACCCGTATAATAGATGTGACCGATTCCGAGCCCAAGGAATACCGCGGCTATGTACCACCACGTAGCGTTGTTATCCCTGGCATGCGGCCAAAGCAGTTCCCCGCAGGAGAATACTATGTACCTGTTGCCCTGATCATTGGCCAGCGCAAGGAAAGCACAGACCTGAAGACATCACTCAATGACGCACTGAGGACTTATGGTGTGAGTGTGTGAGGAAAGCCTTTATGGTAAAGACGATTGACGAAAAGGGCAAAATTTTACCTCCAGGAAAAACTTTCAGGAAATTGCAGAATTTTTTACTTGTAAGGAAAACTCTCTCTTTAGGTTACTCTCTGAGGATTCTATCCTGTTGATGAACTCTTTGTATGTTTCGGCTTGGGACACAGGGAAGCCATAAGTGCCTAATTGTCCGCCGTATCCGTTGAGCTTCAAAATTCGCCTCTATCCAAATTTTCTGCAAAATTACACAATATTAGATTGTATCCAAATATCGTGCATAAAATTTTGTTGCTTCATTCTGGGACCAAATCCATTGTTTATTTACAGTTGAGGCACGCCGCACGGCGTGCCTCGTCAGAGTATCTCACCTTGTGCTTTTTACAAAACTTTTTTCCTGCAAGGTGTTTTCTGCACGCATGCAGGTACGATGGCGTTTAGTCCCTGTACATTAAAGAATTGCTTTACATCATCACCACATTATCGCTCATATTGCGGTCTGTGCCGAGCTGGCCATCCAGCTCAATTTTTTGTGGCTTCTGCTGCAGGGGCACTGTGATAGTTATCTCCCGCCTGTCTTTCCACACATCCATTCGCCGCTCAATGACTTTCTGCGAACCATTTGCTAAGGTAATTGTTAGCTTCACTGGCATAGGCAGGCCACCCTTATTTTTTATTGTCACTGTTAGTTGTCCGTCAGTATAATCATAAATGGTTATTCCCAGGTCTGGATAAGCGAACTCAAAGAAATATGGACGCCAGAACCAGCTCAGATCCTGTCCCAGCACCTGGTTGAATGTGTAAAAGAAATCATAAGGATACGGATGCTTGTATTCCCAGCGCTGGGTATATTCCCTTAATGCTTTGAAAAATGCTTGCTCACCGAAGTACTGCACTAGCTGGTAAAAGGCAAAGGCAGGACGGTTGTAAGCAATATGGCGGTAGGCATTGCGGAAGTAGACAAAGCCTGTGCTTGCCATGATTGGGAAATCGTCAATAGTGCCGGCTACAGAAGCATAGCGTCTGACCATATCACGGAAGATATTCTGGCATTTGTCCGGGAAGATGTCTTGCGCTACAAATCGCGGAATGAAATTAATTATTCCCTCGTCCATCCATGCGTAGAATGTCTCATTCGATCCTGTGAGGAATGGGAAATATGTGTGTCCTATTTCATGGGCTGTCACATAAGTATCGCCGCAGCTATCGGGGAAATTAGCCTCATTGACCATCATAGGATACTCCATTGCCCCGCCACCATTGAAAACAGTCATCTTTGGATAAGGGAACGGCACCTTGAGAGTCTTATACGAATAATTCTCAATTATCTGGCGGGCCAGCCATGCCTTGCGCGCAAATTCTTTGTTCCCGGGGTTGTATGCAGCACTGATAAATACATGGCGGCCATCGGGCATTTTTAGCCCTGAACCATCCCAGACATGATGATCAGACATGGCAAAGGCAAATTCTTCGATATGTTTTCCTTCAAAGATCCATGTCAGTGCCCCCTGTTTTTTGACCAGTATTTTACCTTTTTTCAGGTCTTTTGGTGTAATGATGTGGATAATCTCATCTGAGTTCTTAGCCTTGTTTATCCGCTCTATTATTTTCCTGTTAAATACTTGGTCCGGATTCATCAACACACCAGATGCCCATACAACATTTGGTGCGGGCACAGTGATCTCCACATGAAAATTGTTTAGAGGATCATTAAAAAACTCCTGCATTCCAGTGAACGGGCGTGCGTCCCAGCCAAACACATCATCATACACGGCTATCTCCGGGTACCAGTATCCAATGAAGAAAGTTTTCTCATCATATTTCCCGTATCGAATTGGGCGCTTGGTAGGAAAAGGCTCTTCCCATGCTATCTCCACACGTGCCACGGAATGCGGAGGGATAGGCTTTTTTAACCTGACAAACATCAAATCGCTATAGTACCTGAGCTCCTCAGCCTTATACGATTGACTATCAATTGAGAATGAATTAATCTTCACTCCGTCGTGAATGTCTCCGGGCATGAGGGCAAAGTCGCGCATAGCGCCTTTTTTGAAGAAATCTTGATACACACGGATAACCAGTTGCTTGAGTGTGTCAGGACTGTCGTTGTAATACGTGATCACCTCCTCTCCTGTGAGGTAAGCCTTATCCGGGTCAAAGTTAGCTTTGATGTGATAATCAGCATGATTAATCCAATACTCAGGTCCAGGCACGCCGCTCTTGGTGCGTGTTCCTTTCTCAATAGCCCTCTGAAACTCCAGAGGCATGTATAAGCCCTGTGCACTAAGGCCAAAAGCAAAAACAGCCGCTAATAAGAAAACTACTACACGTTTCATTTCAAAAGAATTTTTACGATTTTTTCTTTCCATTTGTTTGCAGGTGGATAACGGACTGGTAAATCAATCCAGAGGTTTTTGTGATAGACAGAACGCTTGTTGGAGAACGCCTCGAAGCTATACCATCCATGATAACGACCCATACCGCTATTGCCGACACCGCCAAACGGTATGCGTGGGTTGACAAAGTGCATCAGAGTGTCGTTGATACTTGCTCCGCCTGATGTTGTGCGACTCAGGACATAACGGGCCTTTCTTCTACTACGTGTGAAATAATAAAATGCCAGAGGTTTGGGACGGCTAACAACAAAATTTATTACCTCATCTATGTCTTCAAACTCCATGACAGGCAATATGGGACCGAAAATTTCATACTTCATTACATCGCAGTCAGTGTTAACATCTGTCAGTATTGTAGGCTGGAAATAACGGTCTTCCACATCATAGCCGCCTCCGTAATAGACCTGGCCACATTGCAGGTACTGTGCCAGGCGTTCAACGTTTTGTTTGTTAATAATACGTGGATAATGCTCTGTCTGGCGCTGGTCATGACCATAAAATTCTTCAATATACTGGACAATCAGTTTTAACAGTTCGTCCTTAACCCTGTGATGTACAAATAAATAATCAGGAGCTATGCAGGTCTGACCTGCGTTTGTCAGCTTGCCAAAGACAATGGATTTTGCAGCTAACTTGAGATTAGCGTCCTGGTCAACTATTGTAGGGCTTTTGCCTCCCAGTTCCAGTACAACGGGTGTCAAGTTCCTCGAAGCATAATTCATTACAACACGCCCTGTATTCGGGCTTCCTGTAAAGAAAATAAAGTCAAATGGTTCGGAGAGCAAAGCCTGGTTAACATCACGATGTCCCTGGAAGAGGGCAATGTACTGTGGGTCGAAAGTCTTTTCTATTATCTCTGCCATTACTTCGGAAGTATTAGCAGAATAAGGCGAAGACTTGAGCACTGCAGTATTACCAGCAGCTATAGCCCCTACCAGCGGAGCAAAGAGGAGCTGGAATGGATAATTCCATGGCGAAATAATTAACACATTACCATAAGGCTCGTGGAGGATATAGCTATGACCGCTAAAAGCAGTCAAAGGCGTAGGGCGACGCTGGGGCCTGGCCCAGCGTCGTAGGTTGCGTATCATCAAGGAGATTTCCTCTAGGACAAAACCTATCTCTGTGGCATAGGATTCAAACCGGGACTTGTGCAAGTCTTGGTATAAAGCTTCTGTTATCTTGTCCTCATAGTCCATGACTGCCTGGCGCAGACTGCGCAGCTGCTGGAGACGAAAACTTATGTCCCGTGTCTTTCCTGATTGAAAGAATTGGCGCTGGAGCTCCAGAGTCTGTTGTATTTTTTGCTGTAGTTCAGACATAGTAGTAAAATGATTTTTCTAATTTCTAAAATTAAGTTTTTAGCAAAGTTTATAAAAACTATAAAAATTTTTAAAGTTATAAAAAAATCAAAAATCCCCTAATCTTTTCCTTAAAATGATTTAAAATTTATATTTTTGAAAAAAAAGCCATTTAATTATGAAATCTAAGATATTACTATTCTTAGCACTTTTTTTGTCTATCATACAAATATTCAGCCAACCCTACCGTCAAGGCTATATCATATTAAATGATGGTAGCCGTTTGAGCGTTTTTGTCGAGTACATTGACACAATAGAACCTGGTGATTTTATAAGATACAAGGCTACCCCAAATTCTAAAGCACTAAAAATTGCCCTATCACGTGTTAAAGAATTTGCCAGTGGAGATAAAGTCTTCTTCAAAACGTATGTGAAAGTTGACCTGACTGGAAACAAAAAATTTTCTTCTGTTAAGAATTACAATGATTTTTTCACCAGGGACACTATCTTCTTGCAGGTTATCTTTGATGGCCAAAAGCCTCTATATCGAGGTTTTTACAACAACAAAGAACTTTTTTACATACAGAGAAATGGTAAGATTGAATTACTCGAAGCTCCTGAAATTGTGGTTAATAATAGAGCAATGGATCTTACTATAAACCAAATCATTAACAGTTACAATTATAAGGTAAAAACAAACACAGTAGGAAAAGAAAAAATTATCACTTTTGAAACATACAAATACCAACTATCCTCTTACCTGTCAGATTGGCCAGGTATTAAGAAAAAAATACGTAATATCAGGTACAACTACTACAATCTTAAATACTTGTTTAAAAATTATTACGTATTCCAGCAAATAGGAGAATACAAACTCAATAAGATGAGCAATGGGCAAATTGGAGTATTTGCAGGCGTATTAACTGAAAAAATTGATATAAAGAGCGATGTGAATATGTTTTATTATTTAACCAAACCAGATTTCCCCATATCATCAAGTTATTATGCAGGAGTATTTGCCCAGAATAACTTCAAACAAACCGGCTACCATTTCTCACTAAACTATGAGGTTGGTTACTATAGGCTTTACACAAAAAATATTTTTGTCAGTGCTGTAGAGGGAAACAAAAAACTCATTTATGGCTATAGTAGCGTGGACATGGAGTTTCTAAAATTACGCATAGCGGGAAAAATTAATCTTTTCCTTAGCCCCCAAACTGTGCTATCCATATACGGAGGTGGATCTTATACAATACCTATAAAAGCTGCAAATAATGTTATTGAATACGGCTTTGTCCTCTCTCATAGTTATGTCAGGAATTACGATGGCTTTTACTCTCCTTATCAAAAAGATTATAGCTATATACGTGATGAAGCAGGTGCTTTTGGCGGCATGAGCATACAAAGAGGCAGACTTGGACTAACTGCCTGGGCTGAGATAACTAATGGTTTTCTGAGTCCATTTCATCTCGTACATCGGAACTATCTTTATGGCTTTACCCTATCGTTTACAATTCTAAAAGACTAAGTGTCAGCAATGGAAAAATGGAAATTACTTGACAAGAAGCTATTGATTGACACTCCTATGTTTGACATGTACAGGTATCATCTTTTACATTCTGAGAAAAAAACAGAGCATAACTTTTTTATCATAGAGACTTTTGACTGGGTTAATGTTATTCCAATCACGCCAGAAGGTAATATTGTATTAATCAAGCAATACCGTGCCGGTAGCGATTCGATAACACTGGAGATACCCGGCGGTGTGATGGATAAGGACGAAGACCCTATCATGACTGCCAGACGCGAGCTAGAGGAAGAGACCGGTTATATTAATGGTGAGTACCAGCTACTGGGCACAGCTTACCCTAACCCAGCTTTTCTGAAAAACAAAATCCATTTTGTGCTGGCGCGTAATGTTGTGCCGCAGGGAAAAATCAACTTTGACCCATCGGAATATATTGAGACAGAGGTTGTGCCTTTGTCTAATATACCCAGCCTAATAGCCGGAGGACAAATTCGTCATGCTTTGGCAATCACAGCTTTTGTTTATCTCGAAATAAATGGCTGTTGTGGATTCTCGATGCACTGAAAACAAAAAAGGCGGACACACGAATGCGTCCGCCTTTTATACTTATCCGGAGATAATTACTTCTTATTGACAACCTTGTATAACTCCCAATAAAAATCAGGCTCTCCGTATTTTTTACCTTTATCTGTGAGCTGGAGCCAGTAAGCCACGCTAACAATGTCGCCTTCTGTAGTCTTCAGACGTCTGCTGTATACAGCGTACACAGTATTGAACATAATGTCTGTCACTGCAACCGTAAATGTTCCGTCCTGGTTCTCGACAATTTTTACCTCGTAACCATTATGCTCCAATAATTTCTGTATGAATTCCTTGCGCTGTGCGTCTACTTTATCTTCCACAACGGAGCAACGGACGCCGTCGATTTCTTTGATGATATGTGTGTTTTTATTTAAAAGTGCCATATATCAATTATTTTTTAGTGCAACAGATCTTTTGCCAGAGAAACAATGAACTCAAAAATATTGCTTGCAAAACCAACGTAAATGATACCAATTGCTGTAATAAACAAACTAATTCTCATTGGCCATGTACTACGAAATTTCTCAACAGGCTCGTCATTAGGATCGATGAACATTGCCTTGACCACCTTCAGATAATAATAAAGGGAGATAGTAGCGTTGAGTGCAGCTATTACGACCAGGATATAAAATCCCTGACTTGCTGCTGACGTAAAGAGGAAGAATTTACCAAAGAAACCAGCCAGTGGTGGAATACCGGCCAATGAGAACAAAGCCAGCATCATTACCAGGCTAAGCAGTGGATTAGTCTTGTACAGACCTCGATAACCTGAGATTGTCTCTACACCCGATGCATTATAGATAGCTTCTACTACACCGAAAGCTGCCAGGTTTGTAAACACGTATATAAGCATGAAATAAACGACCGAAGTCATACCAATATCATTATTACCCATCACACCCAGGAGGAGGAAACCAACCTGTGTGATAGATGAGAAAGCCAGAAAGCGCTTGATATTATCCTGGCGCAATGCAAACAAGTTACCAATTGTTATTGTCACGATGACCAGGGCATATAGTATCCACTCCCATGACTGGCTAATATTCTTGAACACAGAAAAAAGAATAATCACTAGGATAAAAGCAGCAGCACCCTTTGAGACAACAGACAGGAAAGCAGTTATATTTATCGGAGCTCCTTCATAAACATCTGCTGTCCACAGATGGAATGGCACGATTGACAGCTTAAACCCAAGACCACTGAGGAAGAATATAAAGCCCAGCACAATCAGGGGTGTGGTCTTTACCTGCAGAGCTATATCTGAAAAATAAATAGATCCTGTTGCAGCATAGATAAGCGACAGGCCAAAGAGCATAACGCCCGATGACATAGCAGACAGGAGTATGAGCTTAACACCTGCCTCGGCTGATTTGCTCTTCATCCTGTCATAAGCAGCCAATCCTGCGACTGGTATACTGGCTGTCTCCAGACCAATGTAGAAAATAACAAAATCACCAGCCGAAATCATAAAGTCCATGCCTATAAGCGTGAACATAATAAGAACGAAAAACTCTGAGACTTTCCATGAATTTTCAGGTTTGCTAAGATACCCGGTCGACTGCAGAAAAATAAGTAACACAGCCAGATTCAAGATGTCTTTCATAAAATCAGTCATGCGCGTACTCTGGAAAGAACCTCCAAAGAGTGTTCCGCCATTGGCTGGGATAAAGCCCACAAGTGTCACGATAGTAAAGACAACCAGCGAGACAGTGATCATTGATTTTTTCCTGTCCTCTGGAACGAAAAGATCTGCGAACAAAACACCAATGGCAGCTATTGTCAACAACAACTCATGCCTTAGCAATATGATTGAATGTAAATCCATTGTCCTGTATTTTGTTTAAATATTCTTAATTAACCACCTAAGATTTTAAGCATAATTGGTTTTAGACTTCCTAAAATTGTATTAGTCAGCCATACTGGATAAAGGCCAATGCCAAGCATTGACACCACAAGTGTTATGGTGCTGAGTTTTTCATACCATGTAGCATCTTTAAGCTTGAGATGCTCTTCATTTTTGATCGGTCCCATAAGCATGATTCCAACGAAACGCAGGATATAAACTGCTGTTACCACAATGGAAGAAATAACAATAATCGTTGCTACCCTGTGGAACAGGTCATGATGCATAAAAGCTCCTGCAAAGATATTCAGCTCTGCGACAAATCCACTAAAGCCAGGCAAACCCAGAGAAGCAAAGCCTGCTAAGACATACATAGTACCAAGGAAAGGTATCACACGCAGCAGGCCACCCATCTCATAAACATTTCTCGTATGGGTACGTCCGTATATCATACCAATCAAAGCGAAGAACAGCGCTGTCATTATACCGTGTGAAATCATCTGCAGGATAGCTCCGTCTATTGCTGTGGCATTCATCATCAACAGACCAAAGGTAATCATACCCACGTGACTAACAGATGAATAAGCATTAATATACTTGAGGTCCTTCTGCATAATAGCACCAAAAGCACCATAAATAACGCTTGTTGCTGTGAGAATGATGAAGAACCAGCCCATCTCATGTGCAGCCTCTGGCATTAAGAAAATAGCAACACGGAACACACCATAAGTACCGAGCTTCATCAACACGCCTGCGTGAAGCATTGATACTGCTGTTGGAGCTGAAGCATGACCATCGGGAGACCATGTGTGGAATGGAAACAAAGCACCCAGTACGCCAAAGCCCACAAATGTCAGTGGGAAGAATAGGCGTTGTGCTTTCAAAGGTATTTTGTACCTGGCTATCTCGTACATATTAAATGTGTGATGGCCATCGATAGTCGGTGTATTGAAATAAATACCAAGCAGTCCGGCAATGATAAGAGCCGAACCAGCCATCAACATCAAAGTAAGTTTCATGGCATGTGCTTCCTTAGGTCCGCTACCCCATATACCTATGAGCAAATACATAGGGATCACAGCCAGCTCATAATAAAGCAGCATGGTGAACAGGTCATAAGAAATAAAGAACCCGAACACACCTGTTGCCAATATTATCAATGATATGAAAAATTCCCTGTGCAGGTTCTCCATGGTCCAAGACACAAACACGCCAGCAAAAATCACTATAGCTGTAAGCAAAATCATGGCAACGGCAATGCCGTCCACTCCCACAGCATAATGGATATTAAGCGTAGGGAACCAAACTTTGTCCGAGACAAAAATCATCTTGTGTAGGTCATTCACACCAAAATGTGACAGGTAATAATACATCAGCCATGAAGCCAACAACAGCTGAATTGTCATTCCTATTGCCGCTATAACCCGTGTGGTCTTGATGCTTTTGGAGAAAAGTATCACAACAACTGTCAGCAGCGGCACTATTATAAACAGATTCAGTATATTCACTTTCGTTAGTTTTTTTTTTGTTAAACATTTATGCACCTATGAAGTAGAGAACTGTCAGAGCAATGATTATCACGCTGGCAATGAATACAAAAGCATACTGCTGCAGATGACCTGACTGGAAGCCTTTTATCTTCTCTGAGGTCTTCTCGGTCACTACAGCCACCCCTTCCATGAAGCCATCGACGATATGTCTATCAAACCAGGCCACAGATTTAGCAATAATGTTGAACATTATCTTCTTTGTGATAAACAGATAAATCTCATCAATGTAGAACTTATCATAAGTCCACTTATATAGCTTACCCAGGGCTTTGGCAATACGGTCTGGCAAATCGTTCTCTTTGCGATAGAGCAGCCATGCCAATGCCAGGCCGAGCAAACCAATGGAAACAGAAGCTATTACCAGGTTCCAATGTGTCTCTGGCTCAAATGGCATCAAGTCAGAGCTAACAAACTTGCTAAATGGCACAAAACCGACTGTTGCAGACAGAGTAGCAAGTATTATCAATGGAACGGTCATTGTCCATGGCGATTCATGTGGTGTATGCTCATACTGTGTGTCTTTCCACCAGAAAACCTTGAAATAAAGACGGAAGATATAAAATGCTGTGATACCTGCCGTGATGTACTCTACCCAGAAAAGTAGACGGTTGTGCAAAAAGGCCGCAGCCAATATCTCATCTTTACTGAAGAAACCTGCAAATGGTGGAATACCCGAAATTGCCAGGGCAGCGATGAGGAAAGTTATATGTGTAATTGGCATATACTTACGCAACCCACCCATCTTCTGCATCAGATTCGAATGCACTGCATGGATAATTGATCCAGCTCCCAGGAACAGCAAAGCCTTGAACATAGCGTGTGTAAACAGGTGGAACATAGCTGCCATGTAACCCAGACCTTCTTCTCCTCCATAATGTGAGACACCCAGGCCAACCATCATATAACCAATCTGCGACAAAGTGGAATAAGCCAACACCCGCTTTATATCGAATTGTGTCATGGCTATCAAGGCGGCAAACAGTGAAGTAAAGCCACCGACATATCCCACCATCAGAAGAACCTTAGGTGTGAAGAAGTAATAAACAGGGAACAGGCGCGCTATGGTAAATACACCTGCTACCACCATAGTAGCAGCATGAATCAAGGCAGAAACTGGAGTTGGACCCTCCATAGCATCTGGTAGCCAGATATGGAATGGGAACATGGCCGACTTTCCTGCTGCACCCATGAAGATCAAAGCAGTAGCCCACGATAGGGCTGAATATCCCAGGAATGTTTTACCCAGAGCTGTCTCAAAAATTGGTGTATTAGGGTCTGTTATCTGCAAAAAATCAAATGAATGTGTATAATAAATCAAAATGAAAATACCTATCAGAAAACCAAAGTCTGCAAATCTGGTAACTATGAAAGCCTTTTTAGCAGCTGCGACTGCTGATGGTTTTTGATAATAGAAGCCTATTAATAAGAATGAAGACACACCTACCAGCTCATAGAAAATAAACATCTGCAGCAGATCTGTAGCAACGACAAGTCCGAGCATTGAGAATGTGAACAGCGAAAGGAAAGCATAATAACGTGCAAATCCCCGTTCTCCTTTCATATAACCCAGACTATACCAATGTGACATCAAGGAGATTGTGGTTACCACAACCAACATCATTACCGAGATAGGATCAAGCATAATACCCATGTGTATATGCAGATGCTCGGTAAGTGGCAGCCACAGGAAGTTCATTGCAACGATTGGCTTATAAGGACCTCCATGATGCACAACAAAGAAATACTGGTAGGCCGTATACAGAGACATGACAAAAATAGTAGCAATACCAAACGTACCAAGTAATCCTGATATTATTGGCTTCCATCTACCGCCCCATATACCTGTTATGGCAAACACTACCAGCGGTATGAGTAATATAAAAACTGTATAAGAAAAATCCACCATCATTTCAATACTTTTTTAGTACTTCATTTCTCTAATCTTATCAGGGTCAATATGCCTCATACGCCTGTAAATGTTAATTATCAAGGCTATAGCCATAGAGGCTTCTGCTGCTGCGACCCCAATTATAAACAGACCAAAAAACTGCCCCTGCAAGTGATGGGGAAACAGGTATCTATTGAAAACCAGGAAATTCAAAACCACAGCATTGAGAATTAATTCTACTGATAACAAGATTGTTATCAGATTCTGTCTGATAATAAAGCCCATAATGCCCACAAAAAACATTATTACGCTTACTACAAGAAAATGGGTTATTGGAATACCTTGGATCATATCTCGTCTGATTTTGTATTATCTTCTTTTTTAGCAATAATAATAGCAGCAACCATTGTAGCCAGAAGCAAAATACTGATTACTTCAAAAGGAAGCACAAATCCCTCTTTGTTCAGGCTCAACAGATGATTACCAATCTCAGTCATATTTACTTCCATAGCCTTCTGCGACGACGGGGTAAACACATGCGAGAGTAACACCCACAAAGTCAGGCCTGTACCAAAGACAAATGTCGACCCTCCTGCCAAGATTTTCCACAGAGGGGGCTTTTCAAACCTGTGACTGATATGACTTGTCAACAGGATACTGAAGATTATCAAGACCACAATACCGCCTGCATACAGGGTCAGCTGCACTGCTGCCATAAACTGGTAGTTAAGCAAAAAATACATACCTGCAGTTGCTACCAATACAAACAGCAAGTATACAGCTGCACGCAGCACTCTTCTGGAAGTAACTGTCAAAATTGAAAAAACTATAATAACTGCTGCCAGTATGTAGAACATTATCTCACTCAAACTCATGACTTGGCCTCCTTCTTTTTTGATGACAAACCTTTATATGAAGAACCAGGTTTATTCAAGACCTTTGTAAGTTTTGTCCTGTCATAGACGGCATGCTCAAACTCCTGGCCCCAGGCAAGCGCTTGAGTAGGACAAACTTTAATACACAAGCCACAAAAAGTACACATAGACAGGTGATAAATGTGCTTGTCTATAACCCTGACCATCTTACCGTTTTCGTCCGGTATCCTCTTTGTAATGATCTCAATAGAGCCATTGGGACAGTTGAGCTCACACACACCACAGCCAGTACAATTATGCTGGTTGTTCTCGTCATGAGGCATTATAACCTCGCCCTTAAATCTATCCGAAACAATCTGTTTTTTGTGACGAATCTCTGGATATTGCTCTGTAACAATCTCACCAGGACTCACAAAATACTTACCTGTGATGCGCATGCCTGCCCATAAGGTCTTGAGACCATGTAATATGTCTGCAAAATATTTGATTATTCCACTCATTTTTGTAAATGATTTTTAGAAATGCCAGCCCATCATTACGATAAAGGCTATAACTATGGTGTTTATCAGATTCAATGGCAGTAAATATTTCCACTCAAGGGTTAGCAGCTGGTCAATCCTCAGACGTGGGAAAGTCCACTTAAACCACATTATCACGTAAATGATAAAGAAGGTCTTTGCAAAGAACCACACAATCGATGGTATGTAGTCCATTACTCGGTTAAAAGCTGCCCAATGGTCTATGTGCAATGGCAACCAGCCACCCAGGAACATTGTTGTCGCTATAGAGGCAACAATAAACATATTGATATATTCTGCCAGGAAGAAAAAAGCAAACTTGATTCCCGAATACTCTGTGTGGAAACCAGCTGTCAACTCAGACTCTGCTTCTGCCAGGTCAAAAGGACCGCGGTTTATCTCTGCCGTAGCCGCTACCAGATAAATCAGGAAAGCAATAAAGGCCGGTATATGCCCCTTAAAAATCCACCAACCATCTGCCTGGCTCCTGATTATTTCCGAAAGCTGCATTGAACCACTGAAAATAACCACTGAAAGCAGAGACAAACCAACCGAGAGCTCGTAACTGATAACCTGTGCACCACTACGCATTGCACCAATCAAAGAATACTTACTATTACTGGCCCATCCACCAATCAATATACCAATAACACCCACAGATGTGACGGCAATAATATAAAAAATACCAATGTTCAGGTCAATGGCCTGCAATCCTTTGGCAAAAGGAATAGCAGCAATAGCCATGAATGAGGCTATAATCACTATGAAAGGTGCCAGGTTGAACAAGAATTTGTCTGCACGCTCAATATAAACAAGCTCCTTGGTCAACAGCTTTAGCAAGTCTGCGATAGTCTGGAGAAGGCCCCATTTACCCACACGGTTAGGGCCAATACGGTTTTGCATGAGAGCACAAACCTTACGCTCGGCATATACTAGAAACAGGCCCAGCAAAGCATAGAAAGTCAAGAAAACCAGGCCAATTATAACTAGCTCCACGACTACCGCCCATGTTGGCGACATGGCCGCACGCAAAGACTCATCTATGTGCCTTGTTAACTGTGAAAAGTCATAAATATGATCATTCATAACACTTACTTTGTTTAACGGTCAATGTCTGGAATTACTAAATCCAATGAGCCACTAATAGCAACCAGGTCTGCTATTAAATGGCCCCTGGCTATAGTGTTCAAAACAAACAGGTTACTAAAGTTTGGACTTCTAAATCTGACGCGATATGGGAATTTTTTACCATCACTGACAACATAAACTCCCAGCTCGCCACGGGCAGTCTCTACACGCTGGTAATATTCACCTTCTGGCAATTTGATAATAGGCTTAACCTTAGCTGTGAATGGCCCGTCAGTTATCTTGTCCACTGCCTGCTCAATGATATTGAGAGACTGCTCCATCTCTTTCATCCTGACCATATAACGTGCAAAGGAATCACCTTGTTCGTAAAGAATTTGCTCAAATTCCAGCTGGTCATACACGCCATAAGGAGCTATCTTTCGCACATCGCATGAAAAACCAGAACCTCTACCAGAGGGTCCTGTCACACCATAAGCAATGGCTGTCTCCCTGGACATAACACCAATACCCTGGGTCCTGTTGCGGAAGATCACATTATCTGTCAACAGTTGCTTGTACTCAGGGAGCTTTTTCCTGAAATACTTAACAAACTCCATAGCGTGCTTCTGGAAGTTTGGATGCACATCATGCATAAGACCACCAGGAGTATTGAAGCTATGCAAGAGACGTGAACCAAAAGACTCCTCGAAAATATCCAGGATCTTTTCCCTGTCTCGCATACCATAGAAAAACGCTGTCAGAGCACCCAGATCCATGCCATAAGCACTCCACCACAATTGGTGAGACGCAATACGTGTGAGCTCATCAAGTACCACACGGATATACTTCACCCGCTCAGGTACTTCTATCTCCAGGGCATTCTCAACAAGCAGGCAAACAGCTTCATTGTTTATATGGGCAGACAGATAATCCATTCTATCAGTCAGATGGACTATCTGCTTATAAGTGTCATATTCACACATTTTTTCTATTCCCCTATGGATATAACCTATGTGGGGAACAACCTGCTTGACAGTCTCACCGCTGAGCACCAACTCCAGACGCAACACACCGTGCGTTGAAGGATGCTGAGGACCCATGTTTACTATATAGTCCTCATTCTCTCTGACTATGTAATTTTTTATTACTTCGCTCATCAGTTTTTCAGTTCTATCATATTTATATCGTCCCTAAAGTCTTTGCGGAGGGGATAACCATAATCATCTTCGAGAAACAGGCGTCTCAGGTCCGGATGATTATTAAACCTGATACCGAACAAATCATAAATCTCTCTCTCCTGGAACTCAGCAGTTGGCCATATATCTGAGAGAGTATCTATAGTTGGGTTATCCCTGTCTTCGATATAAGTCTTGAGCACGATAAAATCGCGCGTCGTGGTTGATGTAAGATGGCAAACAATCATGAACTTAGGAATATAGTCCACTGCAGTGATGTCAACCATAAAATCAAACTTCAATTCACACTCAGCCAGTGTCTTGGCGGTCTCATGCCATTTGTCTAGATCGACAACGATTTCGACATATTGTTTGCCTTCAGAGACCTGCGCATGAGGTAGCAAGTCTGTGAAATATTTTACCAGCTCTTCATTACTTTTCATTGTCCTCTTTCTTGTTTTTCTTTTTCTTGTCTTTTTTAACCTTATTGGTTAGCAGCCCCGAAACTTTGATCTTACGCTGCAATTGCATCACACCATAGAGCAAAGCCTCTGGACGTGGAGGACAACCAGGAACATACACATCCACTGGTATGATATGATCCACGCCACGTACTACTGCATAAGTATTGTGATAAAAAGGACCACCAGAAACAGCACAAGCCCCCATTGCTATAACATACTTGGGCTCTGCCATCTGGTCATATAGACGTTTAAGCACCGGGGCCATCTTGTGATTGATAGTACCTGCCACAATTATCACGTCTGCCTGGCGCGGAGTGGCACGATACACCTCAATACCAAAACGTGCAAAGTCAAAACGGGGGTCACCAGCTGCCATCATTTCAATACCGCAGCAGCTCGTCGCAAAGGTCAAAGGCCAGATGGAGTTTGACCTTCCCCAGTTGAGAATCTCATCTATAGATGTCAGTATGACATCTCCTCCCAACTGCTCAAGGAGCTCAAGGGTCTCATTATCCTTGAACTCCTCATACTTCATTGATTTTATTTTTGGCTTCTTTTTTAAACCCATTTTAAAGCTCCTTTTTTCCATGCGTAAAACAAACCTAAACCGAGTATTACAAAGAAGATTAAGATCTCAATAAAAGCACGCAAGCCTATTGAGCGCATCACTACTCCCCATGGATAGAGAAACACTGTCTCTACATCAAAAACCAGATATATGATTGCAAACAAATAATAACCAACACGGAATTGTATCCAGGTAGGTCCTTCGGTGGGAATACCGCATTCATAAGGCTCATGCTTCTGCCTGTTAGTAGACCTGGGCGCTATTAAATACGCTACAGCTATACCCGAGGCTACTAAAAAAACGCCTACAATAAAAAATAATACAAGATTCTCAGCACTCATCTCAGCCAAATCGGTTTTTAAAATTCGGAGGTGAAATTATTTAGAAAAATTTTTAACCAAAAATTTATTCAGTTTTATAATCATTGTACAATCAATTGATTACGTTTTATCTAATCTTATTATCTCTCTATAAATCAATTTTTTTCATGCTCAAACATTTCAATATTATTTTCTAAAAAATATTTAAAAAGTGATTTTTATATAAACAAATCCATCTTTTTTGTTGAATAAAATCAATAATCGAATTTCATATTTTCAAAACAAAAATTCTGTTCATTAATAGAGTTAACAGGATGTAAATCACAGACACATATTATTTAAACTGACTGATTTAGGATTGCTTAATCCGGGAAATATTCTAAGACCACATACCACTTAATAAATCCCCAAAAAAAAAGCAGGCCCGCAAGAGCCTGCCCTATGTCCAGATAGAAAGTATTTTACACACCTTCGTTTTCAACTAATTGCTTTAATTCTGCCGCTTGTGTAGTCAATTCAGTAGCTACGCTTGCCAGTTCTTCTGCTGTCGAAGCATTAGAAACACTGATGTTATTCAACTGTTGAATAGAATTATTTACAGCCTGTGCATTAGCGTTTTGTTCTTTACTTGCAATGACTATCTCCTGAATCATTTCGACAATTTCTCCAAATTTTCTTGAATTGCTTGCTATCACTTCTTTTGCCTGACCAGTAAGACCTTTACCCTCATTAGACAAAACAATAATTTCGTCAATAGCATTTTTCGAACGTTCTGCCAGTTTCCTGATCTCATCGGCTATAACAGAGAAACCTCCGCTCCGGTCACCAGCATGTGCTGCCTCTATTGCAGCATTTATAGCCAGTAGATCAATTTTATCTGCCAGCTCTATTATAGAGGCCATTTTATCAATTATCTGTCCCAGCAGATTCAAACTGTTTTCTATAACCTCACCACCTTTCTCCAGATCACTGATAGAATCCTTGATCTTGTCATAACTATAGTTTGCTTTCTCCACATTTTTCTCAATAGCCACTACCATCTCTTCCATGGATGCCGAAATCTCTTCTACAAACACACTCTCATCCGAAGCATTCTTTGCCAGATGCACAGCTTCCTCGTCCATCTTTCTACTTTTATTCACCAGATCCTCAGCATTTTTTCTTATACGCTCGTAAATATTCTCCATATAACGGTTCCTCTTATCCAGCTCATTGGCTGTAGCTTTTAAGTTCTCAATAGACTTCTCTATATTTGTCTTAAACGACCACAGTATAATAAACATCATTATGACTGTAAGCTCATAATTAAACAACGAAAGTTGCAATTTATCCACTATTTCCTGGGGATATTGTGCTTTACCTAGATAAAAAATAGCCAGCACACTTGCAAAAACTAGGACAGTGTTGACAATCAGGTTCCTCTTACTGGAAAACAAAGCACTTAAAGCCATAAAAACCAGCAGATAATAATATCCACCAGCATAAAATGTATGATAATCACCATGTTTATGCAGACGCCAGAAAAGGGAAATGAGCTCAATTACCAACCAGCCAGACATCAATACATTGGCAGCAATCTGTATTTTATCTCTTTTTAGCAAAAAGATACTAAGCAGTGCCACCAGGCCAAAGCCTATTGACAGAGACAATCTAGCGTCAAACCCTGGCTTGCCGCGTGTAAATCCAAGTGTATAAACCAGATATATTACCACAAAAAATAAAGCCCAATAATTGAGCTTCAATAAGGTCCTCTGACGTTGGGCAGGCTCCAGCCCTGGAGTAGAAGTTGTAGATAAAAATTTTTCCATATATATGTAATTTTTTAATTATTTATTCAATCATCTCTGTTCCAAAACCATTGCTGTATCTATGCCAAGCCTGATTTTCAACCATTGAGCTATTTTTCGCTCACTGGCACGTTTATAATAATAATTTGTCCTGGGTTTCCACCTGACAATTAGCACAGGTATCGTATCAAGCAATGTATCGTTTAGACAATAAACACTTCGCGCAAAAGCTACATGTTTTATACGAGGATAATTAACTTTAAGTTCACCAAAAAGGCCAATCACAGGTATAGAATCAGCTTTGAAACGCATTAACTGCTGCTCCAGAAAAGCTATTCGCTTATCTTTGTCAGCTAACAATTGCTCATTCTTCCGGTATAGCTCCTCTAGCAAATCAGATTTTATCTGTTGCCTTAACAACTGATCCATACTTGCAAATTTTTGTTGCATAAGCTGCGAATTGTCCCTGGCCTGAAAAACCCTGATCGCCACACTGTCAGGCATAACGAGACGCTTGAGCCAATTGCCCCTGGCACTGAAGTTATAAAACTCTAGCTTCTTGTCCCACTGCCTTATCTGACGCTCAGACACTGGCTTGCCAATAAAGTACAAATCAATATAGGAAACTGTGTCTGTGAAAACAAAATTTTTTGAAATCAACTGTGTACTGTCCAGCAAGACCTCTTTCTGAACAAATTGTGTGGCCAATGAACCAAAACGTGATTCTTTAATCACATTCAAAAAAATCACTGTGCTCGGTATAATCACTATCAAAGCAAATGCCGTTATCCATCTCTTTATTCTTTTTTCCCTGGCCTGATCCACAAATTTTTTGTGTGGAAAACGTAAATATTTCACCATCAAATAAGTAGCTATGCTAATAAAGACCGAGTTTATAAAAAACAGATACATAGCTCCGAGGAAAAATCTCATCTGCCCTGTTCCCAGTCCATATCCTGCTGTACACAACGGTGGCATTAAAGCTGTAGCTATGGCAACACCAGGAATAACGTTTGACTTTTCCTGACGAGCTTCTGCTATAATACCGGCAAAACCACCAAAAAGAGCTATCATCACATCCAGGAAAGTAGGTCGTATGCGCGCCAACAGCTCAGAATGTGCTTCTTTTATAGGTGTGAGCCAGAAATATAAAGTAGAAGCCACCAGGCTGATTGTCACTGCTATTAATAAATTTTTCAGGCCCCGTTTAAAAGTCTCAAAATCATACGTACCAATAGACAATCCAATGGCTACTATAGGCCCCATCAAAGGCGAGATAAGCATAGCACCAATTATAACAGCTGTTGAATTCTCGTTCAGCCCTATGGAGGCAATTAAAATAGAGAATACAAGAATCCAGGCTTTATGACCGCGAAAAACCATATCCTCCTTAACGCCCTCTATAGTAGCCTGGTAATCAACTCCCTCTATAGCCAGAATATCTTTGAAAAAAAGTACAACATAACGCTTCAATGATGCAAAACTTATTCTCTGTCTGGGCTGCGGGTTATTTGATTTGTTCTCCTGGGCTCTGTCCATGCTTACATAGCTTTACGAAGAATCTGCTCTATCTGTTTTCCGGTTAAATCTATAGGATTGGTACTCATAGCACCATCATTAAGAGCTTTCTGGACAACCTCTGGTATTTGCTCTTCTCTAAGTCCTGCCTGGGATAAAGTAATAGGCATACCGGATAGCTCGTGTAATTTGTGATTTAATTCATGCACAACATCAATTGCTTTCTTTGCCCTCTGCCCAGACGGCGTGGACAGATAAACCTGCTCTCCTGCCAGGGGTAACAGCAATCTCGCATATAGTTCACCAAGACGCTCAATATTCATTTCCATAACATAAGGCAACAGAATAGCCATAGCTGTCCCATGATGCACATGTGCCACAGCCCCCAGTGAATGACCTATAGCATGTACTGCCCCAACCATTGAGTTTGAGAAAGCAATACCAGCCATCAGCGAAGCATTGGCCATGGCAAGACGGGCCTGACGGTCACTGCCTTTTTCCACAGCACGTATAAGGTAATCACGTATCAGCTCTATGGCACTCCAGGCAAAAGCATCTGAAATAGGATTTTTCTGCAAGCAGGTATATGCCTCTATGGAATGAGTGAGTGCATCCATGCCCGTTGCAGCTGTCAGACCTGAAGGCAGGCTCTGGGTCATCCGTGGATCAAGTATGGCAAGCCTCGGCACTAATTTATAAGAAACAAATGGCAACTTTACTCCCCTTTCTGAATCTGAAATTACAGCTACAAGTGTCGCCTCTGAACCTGTCCCGCTAGTGGTGGGAATAACTATGAGGGGACACATCTGTGTGGCCGTAAGACGATCCACACCCATTAGCCTACGAAGATCTTGCCCTCCATGTGAAATTAAAATATTTGCTCCCTTGGCTGTGTCAATAACACTGCCTCCTCCTATGGCTATAAGGCTATCACAACCAGACTTCTGGTAAATATTCACTACTTCATTAACCACATCAATCGAAGAATCCGATGGGACACGGTCATAAATAACACTCAGGTCCAATCCACTAGCCTTTTGTGTGGAAAGAAAAATATCAAGTAAGCCTGCTTTAACTATACCCTGATCTGTGACAATTATTGGCTTGCCAGCACCCAGCTGCTGCATCTCCCAGCCAAGGGTCTCCAGTGCATCCTGGCCCGCATTTATCTTCAAAGGCAAGTAAAATTCATAGTATCGGGAAAGCATGGTGATTTTTTCATCTAAATTAACAAAATTTTTAAATCATCACACAGTATCCATAAAACTCTGTTCCACTTTATTAAAAATTATCACACCTGCAAATAATATAACAATCACAAACACAACAATATACAATAACTGCCAATCCTGGAGGGTACCTACCCCAAGTAAAGCTTTTCTGAAACCCTCCACAATGGGTGTCATTGGATTAAGCTCTATCCACAATCTCCATCTGTCTGGTACCTGGGAAAGAGGATAAACAATAGGAGTACCATACATCCACAACTGCATGCCAAAATTAAGCAGAAAAGCCAGATCCCGGTATTTGGTTGTCATGGAGGAAACCAACAAACCAAAGCCCAGCCCCATCAGACCAGCCAGAAACACATACGCAGGCAACAGAAGCATAGCCCATGATAGAGATAAAGCAGCGCCCCTGAACCAGAAATAAACCCAGAACCCTAGCAACAGGATAAACTGCACAAGAAATTGAAACAAATTAGAAATAACCACAGAAATTGGTATGACCAAACGGGGGAAATATACCTTTCCAAACAAACCCGCATTACCAGTAAAGGTATTGGATGTGCTGGTCAGACATTTACTAAAATAATTCCAGATCACAGTACCACTAAGATAAAAAAGCATGTGTGGCATACCATCAGTTGGTATCCTGGCAATACGACCAAAAACAATGGTAAACATTATAGTGGTCAGCAAAGGCTGCACGATATACCACAAAGGACCCAGAATGGTCTGCTTATACCTGGCCACAAAATCCCGGCGTATCAACAAATAGATCAAATCCTTATACCGGAGAATCTCACGTATATCAATATCCAGCAAGTGACGGCGCGGTCGTATGATTGTGGTCCATTGCTCTGTCGATGACATAGGCTAATTATTAACATCAGTAATTATAATATCCTGCAAAAATACAAAAAGCCCAAAACTTTTTTAGCTAATCAAATTATTAATTATTTTTGTTTCTGTGCGAAAAAGTAAACAGGAAACTGATGATTCTTAAAAGAATTAATGATCTATCTCCCCAGCAATTATATAAGTTTATCAAATACAACAGGATACTGTGGTTTCTGGTCGTTCTACCAATGATTTTCCTTTACTCATTAATAGCTTTAATCTCTCTTGGGAAAGTCGGTTATATCCCACCTTTTGACGAACTGGAAAATCCTAAGAGCAACCTGGCCACAGAAGTTTATTCTACAGATGGCAAACTTCTCGGTAAATACTATCTCGAAAACCGCACAATCGTTGACTTCAACGAATTATCCCCAAATATTCTAGCAGCCCTGATAGCTACAGAGGATATCCGTTTTTACCGCCATCCTGGTATTGACTTTCGCGCACTGGGACGTGTATTGTTCAAATCAATTCTTCTGGGCAAATCAGCAGGTGGTGGAAGTACTATCACCCAGCAGTTGGCAAAGAATCTATATAAAATGCGCCAGAAACTTAATATCCACGCCAACACACTTACTGGCAAGATATGGAAAATGCTGATAATGAAACTCCAGGAATGGGTCACAGCAGCCCGTCTTGAGAGGCGTTATGCCAAAAACGAAATTCTGGTAATGTACCTAAACACAGTGACTTTTGGTCATAATGCCTTTGGTATCAAAGCAGCTGCCAAAACATTTTTTGGCACAACACCAGACTCTCTGACACTGGAGCAGGCTGCTACACTGGTAGGCTTACTTCGCGCACCTACTTACTATAGTCCTGTACTCCACCCAGATAGATCACTGCGCAGGCGCAATGCTGTATTATCTCAGGTGGAAAAATACCAGAAACAACTACAAGAATATTTTGGCTGGAAACCCCTGACACATCAGCAATTTGACTCTCTCAGGGCTCTACCCATTGTTTTACATTACAAACCCGAAACACACAACCGCGGCCTGGCAACGTATTTTCGCGAATATCTCCGTCAATATCTCACAGCCCGGAAGCCAAACCCTAAAAATTATCCCAGCTGGAACATGGAGCAGTACCACGAAGACTCTCTGCTCTGGGAGACCGATCCTCTTTATGGCTGGTGTAATAAAAACTTAAAACCAGATGGCACTCCTTATGACATTTATCGCGATGGACTGAAAATATACACAACAATCGATTCACGTATGCAGCAATATGCTGAGCAGGCTGTTGGTGAACATCTTAAAGTGTGGCAGAAAGTCTTTGAAAATCATTACAAGCATCGTTATCTCAAGTCGCTTGTATTCAAAGCAAAAGGAGTCACCATAAAGGTCAAAAATCCAGATCTCAAGGCCTTTGACCCACGGCTAACACGCAAGGATATAGCCCGTATAATATGGAACTCCATGCGTCGTAGCTCTCGCTGGTTTACTCTCAAGTCTTTGAGTAAATCAGATCGCGAAATTGTCGAATCATTCCTCAGACCAACTAAAATGAGGGTCTTCTCATGGCATGGGGAAATAGATACACTCATGACTCCCCTGGATTCAATCCTGTATTACAAAAAATTCTTGCGTGCAGGCTTCCTATCTGTAGAACCACGCACAGGCTTTGTCAGAGCTTATGTAGGAGGCATTAATTTCATGCATTTTAAATATGACCAGGTAATGCAGGCCCGTCGCCAGGTAGGATCTACATTCAAGCCTTTTGTCTATACCCTGGCAATGATGCCTGGTGGATTTTCTCCTTGTTACAGGGTTCCTAATGTGCCTGTAACATTCGAAGTATATGAGAACGGACAGAAAGTCGCATATACACCACAATATTCCCACTCAAAATTTGACGGACAGGAGATTACTCTCAAGACTGGCCTGGCCCTGTCCCTCAACCAAATTTCGGCATGGGTAATGAAGCATTATTCACCAGAAGCTGTAATAGAGATAGCCAGAGCCATGGGTATTCGTAGTCCTTTGCCAGCTGTTCCTTCGCTGTGTGTGGGAGCTGCAGAGGTAAAGCTAGGTGAAATGGTAGGTGCTTATACAACCTTTGCCAACGAAGGCATTCATGTGCAGCCTATATTTATTAAGCGAATCGAAGACCGTTATGGTAATGTGCTCGCAACATTCACTCCACATAAGAATCAGGCCATTGATGCCAGCACAGCATGGAGAATGATTGTAATGATGAGAGCTGTGGTTAATTATGGTACAAGTGTTAGACTGCGGTATAAATATCAATTCACTAACGATATAGCTGGTAAGACAGGTACAACCAACGACAACTCAGACGGTTGGTTCATAGGTATGGTTCCTGAGCTTGTATCTGGAGCATGGGTCGGCGGGGAGGAAAGAAGTATCAGGTTCACTTCAACTGCCCTAGGACAAGGAGCCAGTATGGCCTTGCCAATATGGGCTCTTTATATGAAAAAGATTTATGCTGATCCTGTGCTAAACAAAATTTACTCTGTACAGGATTCATTTGCCATGCCGGCCAATTATGATGGTGTCCCATTCGAATGTGAACCAGACATACCCGGACAGCAGGCTATATCCGAGCAACAGGAACAGGAAATCAACTTTTAAAAACCTGAAATTTTGAATTGTTTTTTTTAACAAATTTATTTTTCTTTGTCACTCAAGTTAACCATAACTAAAAGTAATTATGAGGGTTAAAGCTTTCTTGATATTAGCAGTAGCACTAATTCTTGGCAATAGCTCATTTGCACAGGAACATGAGAAGCAGGAAAAATTCAATGCAGGAGACTTCGTAATTGAGGAAGTATTAGATGCTTATTGGTGGCACATAGCTACATACAAAGGTCATGAGACAGCTATCCCTCTCCCTGTTATTGTTAAGAGCAAAATTCGTAATCAATGGTTTTTCTTCTGGTCAAATAAGCTCTATCATGGCAAGCAATACAAAGGTTTCTTCATAAATCACCACTCTCCAAACAAAGGCAAAATAGTAGAACGCGACGCCCAGGGTAATCTGGTCAGACCTATTGACCTGTCCATCACAAAGAATGTGGTGGCTATATGGATAAGTATGATTCTCCTATTCGGTGTGTTTATCCCAATAGGCAAACGCTACAAACAGGAAGCTCTACAGCCACCCAAAGGATTGCAGGCACTCCTGGAGCCAGTCATACTTTTTATTCGCGATGATGTAGCCCGTGCATCAATAGGTGATGAGAAGTACGAAAAATACATGCCTTTCCTCCTGAGCGTATTCTTCTTTATCTTCATTAACAACCTCCTGGGTCTGTTGCCATTCTTCCCTGGTGGTGCCAACGTCACAGGGAACCTTGCTGTGACAGGTGTAATGGCATTCTTCACATTCATGATAACAACCATTAGCGGAACAAAGCATTACTGGAAGCATATATTCTGGAGCCCAGAGGTACCATGGTGGCTCAAGGCTCCGCTGCCCCTGATGCCTTTCATTGAGCTGACAGGTATATTCATTAAGCCTACTGTTCTGATGATCCGACTTTTTGCCAATATTCTCGGTGGACATATTGTTCGAATCACTTTTGTGGCTCTGATTTTCATCTTTGCAATGTTTGGCATCATAGCAGCGCTGGGTATATCAGTCGTTTCTGTCTTGTTCATTGTCTTTCTGACGTTTCTCGAACTTCTTGTTGCCTTTATCCAGGCTTATGTGTTTACTTTCTTATCAGCCATTTATTTCGGAATGGCTGTCGAACAAGGACATCATTAATCTAAAAACCAATAAATCACAGAAAAATGGAATTACTCACTATTTTGTTGAACGTACTTTTGGAAGCAGCTAACATGGGTGCTGATTTCATGGCAAAATTCGGTGCTGGTCTCGGCGCTGGTCTGGCAGTATTAGGTGCAGGTATTGGTATTGGTAAAATCGGTGCTAGCGCTATGGAAGCTATTGCACGCCAGCCAGAAGCAGCTAAGAACATCAGTTCAAACATGATTCTTTCTGCTGCTTTGATTGAAGGTATTGCTTTCTTTGCTTTGATCGCAGCATTCTTAATCATAATCTTGTAATTTAAGAAATCCCTGCCCTGGGGGCAGGGATTTCATTGAATCATTAATCAAAAAACAAAAGAATTATGGAACTGTTAACTCCTGATCTGGGGCTAATATTCTGGATGACTCTGTCTTTCATTATAGTCCTTATCTTGTTGAAAAAATTTGCCTGGAAGCCAATTCTCGAATCTATTAAGCAAAGGGAAGAATTTGTCACCCAATCTCTAGAGCAGGCCAACCAGGCGCGTCAGGAACTGGAAAAAGTCAAAGACGAAGCCGAAAAAATACTGGCCCAGGCACGCAAAGAAAGGGAAGAAATGATCAAAGATGCCCAGGAAATGCGCTCACGCATCCTTAGCCAGGCAGAAGAAGAAGGCAAAAAAGCTAAACAACGTAAACTTGAGGAAGCTCTCCAGGAAATAGAAGCTGCTAAACAAAATGCCCTGAAAGAAATCAAAGACACAGTTGCTGAGCTTTCTATCCAGATAGCAGAAAAAGTGCTTCGCTCACAACTGGACGATCCTCAAAAACAGAAAAAATACATCCAGGACCTGCTCAAAAATACAAACCTCAACTAAAGCCTCTGGCAAATGAACGAAAGTAAAATCACAACACGTTACGCAAAAGCTATTTTCCAGCTGGCCCAGGAAAACAACTTACTCGGCAGGATAAAAGAGGATTTTGATCTAATAAAACAAATCCTTGACTTAGACGAGTTTGAGGATTTAATCAAAAGTCCAATTATTCCTGTCAGCCAGAAACAGGCAGCTATCACAGATGTATTCAAAGCTAAAGTGCACGAATACACACTCGACTTTTTGCTTCTAGTAACAGAGAATAAACGTGAAGCCTATCTGAAGCTTATGATTATGGACTTTTACCAGCTGTATAAAAAAGCTCTCGGTATCACAGAGGTTCATCTCACTACAGCCATAGACCTGGACAAAAAACAAAAACAACAATTCATTGATATTCTGAAGAAAGCCCTTAACACCCAAATAGATCTTAATCAAAAAACCGATCCACAGATCATCGGTGGATTCATTCTCCGAGTCGAAGACAAACTGCTTGATATGAGCGTTGCTTCACAACTCAAACAAATCAAAAAAGAACTCACAAAATAATAAAAACGCAAAACAATGACCTCAATAAGACCATCAGAAGTTAGCGATATTCTCAAGAAAAAAATTGCAGGCATCAAATCAAAGTCTGAACTAGAGGAAGTAGGCGTGGTTCTGCAAGTCGGTGACGGTATCGCTCGTATATACGGCCTGACAGAGGTAGAAGCCAACGAAATGATCGAGTTTGAGAACGGCATCAAAGGCATTGTCCTGAACCTAGAGGAAGACAATGTGGGTGCTGTGTTGCTCGGCCCTTCGGATGAGATCAAAGAAGGTGACACTGTTCGCCGTCTCAAACGTATTGCTTCTATAATGGTTGGCGAAAACCTTATCGGCCGTATTATCAACACAATTGGTGAGCCTCTCGATGGTAAAGGCCCTATCACTGGCGACCTTTATGAGATGCCTCTCGAGCGTAAAGCTCCAGGCGTTATTTTCCGACAGCCAGTCAAGGAGCCTCTCCAGACAGGTATCAAGGCTATCGACGCAATGATTCCTATTGGCCGTGGACAGCGTGAGCTTATCATTGGTGACCGCCAGACTGGTAAGACAACAATCGCCCTGGATACAATTATCAACCAGAGAGAATGGTTCGAAAAAGGTGAGCCTGTATACTGTATATACGTGGCAGTGGGTCAGAAACGCTCTACTGTTGCACAGATAGCCAAGACATTGGAGCGTTACGGTGCTATGGATTACACTGTGATCGTATCAGCCAGTGCTTCAGAGCCTGCAGCACTGCAGTTCTATGCTCCTTATGCTGGTGCTGCTATTGGTGAGTATTTCCGCGACACAGGTCGCCACGCACTTGTTATCTACGACGACCTGTCCAAGCAGGCTGTTGCTTACCGTGAGGTTTCATTGCTTCTGCGCCGTCCCCCAGGACGTGAGGCTTATCCTGGCGATATTTTCTACTTGCATTCACGTCTGCTTGAGCGTGCTGCTAAAATTATCGAAGACGATACGGTTGCATACCAGATGAATGATGTGCCTTCATCTATCAAAGACATGGTCAAAGGTGGCGGTTCGTTGACTGCTTTACCAATCGTTGAGACACAGGCTGGTGACGTGTCTGCATATATCCCTACTAACGTTATTTCAATTACCGATGGCCAGATATATCTCGAGGCTGACCTGTTCAATGCAGGTATACGTCCAGCCATTAATGTTGGTATCTCTGTATCACGTGTTGGTGGTTCGGCCCAGATCAAGGCAATGAAGAAAGTAGCAGGTACTCTTAAACTCGACCAGGCCCAGTACCGGGAGCTCGAGGCTTTTGCTAAATTCGGATCTGACCTGGATGCAGCAACACTGGCTATTATTGAGAAAGGCCGACGCAATGTGGAAATACTCAAACAGGACAAATTCAGCCCAGTACCTGTAGAGAAACAGATTGCGATTATATACGCTGGTACAAAGAACCTGCTCCAGGATGTACCTGTACGCAAGGTTCGTGATTTTGAAAAAGAATACCTTGATTATCTCGAGCATCATCACCGTGAGGATGTACTCGATGTGCTCAAACAGGGTGTGATTAACGAAGATGTGGAAAAAATCCTCACTGACGTTGCTCTGAAGATAGCAAGCCGTTATAAGCAAGATAAATAAACACCCAGGGCAGGCATGCCTGCCCTGCCAACTGCACAAAAATGCTTGACCTGAAAGATCTGGAAAATATTTGGGCTAACCTGCCAGAACCCTTAAAAATGGACATTCTGGCTTATGCTACTGCCCTTACAAAGGATGTGAAACAAATAAGCCCTGGACAGCGTGAAAAGCTAGAGAAAAGACTGGAAACTTACCAGCAACAGGAGTCAGCTATTAGCTGGGGACATGTTTATAACCAGATGCTTGAAGAGTTGATATAATGATTCGAAAAAAGTTCAAAATATACATCTCAGAGTCAGCTCTAAATGATTTGCACGCTCTGACAGAATTTTACAAGAAACTGATGTTTCATCTGGCTAAAGGCTTAATCATTGAGCTAAACGAGACTTTCTCCAGACTTCAGACTAATCCAGCATCTTATGACGAAGGTTTTGACGGGAAATTTGGCATTTTAACTTTGCGCAAATATCCAGTGGAAGTTTACTACACAATTGAGGAACACAGCATAATCATTCTTTCATTCGAACACAAAAACCTCAGTCCACTCAAGTGGATAGAACGTGTCTAAAAAATTAGCAATATGCAGAATCTCAAAGATATACGTAAGCGAATAGCCTCGGTAAAATCAACTAAGCAGATTACACAGGCTATGAAAATGGTCGCAGCTGCCAAGCTGCGCAAGGTGCAGAACCGTATCATCCAGCTCAGACCATACACATACAAGCTCAAATCTTTGATGGAGGTAATCGTAGCCAGCGCCGAAGGTGAACTCGAAAATCCACTTTTCGAAAAACGTGATCTGAAGAAAGTTTTGGTCGTTGTCATCAGTGCCAACCGTGGTCTGTGTGGTGCCTTTAACACAAATGTTATTCGTAAAGCAGAAGAAGCTATCCAGGTATACCGCAAGCAAGGTATAGAGCCAGATATTTATGCTATTGGCAAGAAAGCAGCTTTCTATTTCAGCCATCACGACTATAACCTTGCCAAAGAAAACCACAATGCTATAGAAAAAGTCACCTTCGAACAGTCAAAGAGTCTGGCCCAGGAACTGATTGACCTCTTTATGGCAGGTGAATATGACCGTATTGACGTAGTTTACAATAGTTTCAAGACACCAGGCTCACAGCTATTGGTACACGAACAATTCTTGCCTATCGAAAAACCAGAAGGACAGGGGGCAGAAGAGATGAACTTTATTTACGAGCCTGATCTGCAGACAATTATTGACAGGTTGGTGTTTGGTTATATGCTATATGCAGAATTCTTCTTTTATCTGCTTGACTCTTATGCAGCAGAGCAAGGAGCACGTATGACAGCTATGCACAAAGCCACAGACAATGCCGAAGAAATGATTCGTCAGCTGACTCTCGACTACAATAAGGCTCGCCAAGCAGCTATTACC
>JALVRO010000180.1 GCA_027031265.1 Bacteroidales bacterium
CCTATAGTGTTGATGATATTTTGTTTTATGGCATTGATAAGAGCCTCTCTGTCTTTGTCTGTTTTGATAGCAGGGTTTACCTTGATTAAATTGCCCATTGTGGCATAATCCTCTCTGCTAAACCACAGGTAATGAGGACATACCTCAGCTGTTATTCGTGGGTTGTCATTGGTCTGTAATAGTTCTATTTCTTGTTTTGTGCTAATGTGCAGGAAATGCACTCTGGCCTGCGAATGGCTGGCCAACTCCAGTAAAGTTTTTGTAGCGCTATAGCATGCCTGGGCTGGGCGGCAGTAGATATGCTTATCAGGATACTCCTCGACAGAGAGAGTTTTGCATTTTTCCTGTGCCTCGAGTAAGAGAGAGAGGTCCTCGCTATGTATGACAAAAGGCTTGTGCACCTGGTCAAAATATTGACCTATGACTTGATGGTCATTGCACAGGAGGTTTCCTGTGCTGGGTGCATAGAAGATTTTTATACCAGGATATAGGTTTGTAGGTATTTGTTTGATCTTCTGAAGGTTATCGTGAGTAGCAGCTATGTAGAAGCCATAATTTATGGCTGAGTTTTTCACGGCAATATTGAGTTTTTGCTTGAGCTGTGTGGCAGAGGTTGTGGGAGGGAAGGTGTTGGGCATGTCAAAGAAAGTAGTGACGCCACCAGCGAGGGCAGCACGTGATTCACTCCGGATAGATGCTTTGTGTGTCAGACCTGGCTGGCGAAAATGAACATGAGTGTCTATTGCACCGGGTAAGACATATTTATCTGTGGCATCAATGATATTGGAGACTCTGGGCAGTGGAGTAAAGGATGTGAATATTTGCTTAATTTTTCCGTCAGATATAAGAATAGACCCTTGCAGGGTCTGTCCGTTATTGAGGATTGTGCCGTTGAGAATGAGCAGTTCCATTGTAAAAGGTTGTGTGAATATAAAAAACTCTGCACCTCTTTGCCACTATTGCAAAGCGTGCAGAGTCAGACAATACCCTTAGGCTTGCTGCCTTTGAGCAGTGTTCTTTTTCTTATTCTTCTTTTTGCGAGGGCGATATTTGCCATAAGAGCCTTTGAAGATTTTACCTCTACGTGTGCGTCTGTCTCCTTTACCCATTGTCTTAATAGTTAAATTTTTGCCATGCAAAGTTATAACTAATTTTTTTAAAATAAAAAACTTGTGTTAGATAAAAAAGCTTAGAGATATTTGTACTTGAGCCTGGCAAAGGCTCTATATAATTTGCTTAAACTTTCCTTGTCAATAGAGATATTATCTGAGAGATAAACATCCTGATAAGTTTGTTTGATAGAGTCTAGATCGCTTATCACATTGTGTAATGCCAGACTTAGATTATAGTCTTCGACAGCAAGCAGGTTATCATCAAGTAAACGTTTGAGTTTGTCCACGACCTGGTCTTGCTGTGCTATTGTGCGGTAAATGTTCATAGGCACACTTTCATTATAAATAGCATTGCCAATAGTCAGGTAAATGCTTTCGCTCCAGCTGCCAACTATCATAAAAGGCAGGATACCAATCTGGTTGTTTTCGTCAAGGAAGCGGCAGGTTCTGGTAATGGATTGGCTAATAATTTTTTCCACAGTGTCGCTATGATAATTTTCCCTGAATTGTTCCAAAAGCTCTGATGTAAAAGTTTCTTTAATGCCCAGGTCATTGGATAGCTGCATGACTGTAGCATAATATTGATAGAACAAAGGACGGTTGTCATATATGGTCGTATAGACCAGGTCTGCGCTATACACGCCAAAATAGAATGCTTTGTTATAACTTTTTATTAGGCGTGAGGCGCTGTCAGTAGGGAATAGCTGTGAAAAGTCTGGTGTTCCCAGATATGAGGTATCCAGTAGCTGTGTTGGAAGAGGTATCTGGTATCTCTCTATTATGTTGCATCCCGGTGATTGAGTTGTGTCCTTTGGGATGTTCATTTTTCTCTCCTTAGCAGGCTCCATGCCTTTTTCTGTTCCAACTTTGATTTTTTCTGTGCTAATGGCAGCACTCGGAGCTAATGTGTCCTGCTCTCCTGCAAACGATGACGGCTTGCTTCTTTGACAAGAAAAGCTTAGGATTAAAATAATTGATAACCAGATTGTTATAAGACAGTATTTTTTCATGTTGTAGTTTTTTTCACTCTGATTTAATGTATAAAAAAACAAATTACAATCCAAAATAGATTTTGCTAGAAACATTTTTATTTTTTAATTTTCAATTTGTCAGAATATGGCTTTTTCTAAAGATAAAAAAATATAGCAGATGGACATAAGTCAGTTTAAGTTAGAGGATTTTGTGGTTAAAGATTTGGGAAGAAGGCGCGTCAAATCACCTATCAAATTATCAAAAAAATCAGGTGACGGAATATTCAATTATATTCAGGATGGTGAACGTATTCTCTACGATGCATCAATCAATAGCATAGAGTATTACGAAAAAACTGGACAAATACCTGTCTCATTCGAAAAGGCTGGTCCAAAGGAATTTATTTTTTTTGAGCCCAGTAAAACAAAAGTCGGTGTTGTTACAGCTGGAGGTCTTTGCCCGGGACTTAACAATGTGATACGTGGTCTGGTGATGCAGCTATGGTACCGTTATGGTGTTAGAAGGATTATAGGGTTTAAATATGGTTACGAAGGCATGGTGCCAGAATACAATCATCCTTATGTCGAGCTGACACCCCAGACTGTGGAGAACATACATACACTGGGAGGAACAATACTGGGTAGTTCAAGAGGCAAGCAAGATGTCTCACAGATAGTGGACACACTGGAAATTCTTAACATAAATATTTTATTCACAATAGGTGGAGACGGCACATTGCGTGGTGCACATGCAATACATGAAGAGATAGAGCGCCGCGGACTAAAAATAGCTGTTATGGGCGTACCCAAAACCATTGACAATGATATTAATTTCATTGATAAATCATTTGGTTTTGAGACAGCTGTCTCCATTGCTGATAGAGTGGTACGTGATGCACACAACGAGGCCAAAGGTGCATATAATGGTATTGCTATTGTCAAGCTAATGGGACGTGACTCTGGCTTTATAGCTGCTAATGCAGCCCTGACCACACAGGAAGCTAATTATGTCATAATACCAGAAATGTATTTCACAATCGAGGGCCTTGTCCGCAATCTCAAACAGAGGCTTCAGACTCGCCATCATGCGCTTATAATCGTAGGAGAAGGTGCTGGACAATATTTCTTCAAAGATAGCGAGGTCACCAGAGACCCGTCAGGTAATATTAAATACAAAGACATTGGTCTTTATCTAAAGCAAAAGATTCACGAACATCTGGAAGTTGCTGGTATCAGACACACAATAAAATACATAGATCCAAGTTATATTATCCGGAGTGCCCCGGCTAACCCTAGTGATAGTAAATTCTGTAATCTCCTGGCGCAGAATGCTGTACATGCAGCTATGGCTGGAAAAACAGATGCTGTTATAGGACACTGGAACCAGAATTTCACTGTATTGCCAATCCCGGCTACAGTGCGTGAGCGTAAACGTATAAATCTGGAGAGTGAGCTATGGTGGAACGTCCTGGAGACAACAGGCCAGCCTACTCAGATGATTTAATAAAGATTTAGCCCATCCAGTGCTTTTTATACCGGTAACAAATTTATTTGCTTTAGCCGTTAAATGCTAACATCCAGTGCAAGCGTGCCAAAAGCACCTTGCACTGGATGTTGATTTTGGATTATTTAGTTTTAGGAAATGGTATTATTCCTAAGATTCACGCTATTGAAAACAAAGACTTGCTCAGAATTCAGTGATGCCGAATTCGAGTATTGCCACAGGTTTGTCTGGAGCAATCTCCCTCAAATGTGGATAAATATTGTCCATCAGTTCATTAAAACTGACAGGGTCATCGTCTGGAGATAAAGATCCATAGGTGCTAATTCCAACCCAGTCAATGTAATCGTCGCCGGGGTAATAATACTTAATATCATTCCACCAGTCGGCAGGTTCGGGTTGTGCATCAACATGGAAAAACCATGTTATATTGTTAGCCCCTTCCCTGCGACAAATATCAATAATATGACGGTAAGCATCACGGAAACGCTCAGGACCATCTGGATAGCTAGAATCTCCATACAGGTCGGTTGTTCCACCCCCATTATATGCTCCATTCCAGGGAAACCATGCTCCATTAACTTCTGTTCCAAATTCCACAAGTATAGGATAATCTAAACTAGCTGCCTGGCGTGCCCATTGAACCAGGGCACTGTCAAAGTCTCCGTTGATTATTCTTTGCATAGTATAGACACTGTCCTGGCGATATTCGTCAAAGCTGGTACGGGGCATCATACGGATAAAAGGTATTCTACCAGCATTGTGTATTGTCTCGACTGCCTGCAGGGGAAACTTAATGCCTTCTGTCCAGTTGTTTGAGAAATAGGCCCATACAATTTTTTTCTGTGCTAGATTTTCGAAATTTTTTATTCTATCAGCTGTTACTATGTCTTCAGTTCCACCAAAATCAGGGAATGCACTGTGATAGATGCCATTAGGAGCAGGTATTAGCTTTCCTGATTCAAAAACGGCTGTGGTAATGAACAAGGAGTCTTTAACCTCAGAGCTGTATGCTTCCAGCGCTTCAGGTGAACTATCCAGCCTGAGCCTGGTCTGGTCCCAGTTTTCATTCCACCAGGAGATTGCTTTTATCCCGGGATATGAGCCACTTTTGATTACCTCAAAGGTTTCTCTTATCCATTGTGCTTTTAGATTTTCTTTTTTGTGGCAGCCAGCCAGGATAAGGATGCTGACTAGCACAAGAGTTGTAATCTTTGTTTTCATAGATTTATTGTTTAGGGTAAAAACCTTTTTCGAACACACCATACCTGTCGCCTTCAAATATTGCAATAATAAACCCTAGCCCGTATCCAAAATGCTGTACAAAAGCCGTAATTATAGACAGGCCAGCCACTGGTAATGATTTGTTCTTTATTATAGAATCCACACCAACGAGCAGAGCATAGGCTACGATAAATAAAGACAGCCACCATTGCCACATACTCATTGCCAGCAGGCCTATTGTGCCAATAGTAAAGGCAGAAGGAAACAGGTAGAAAATTTTAAATGTCTCTGGATAAACACGTGAAATGATATACCTGGTCTTACCAAATCTGAATACCTGACGGAAAAATGATTTCAGAGTATTGCGACGTTTGTGATAAACAAAAGCATCTGGAATGAGCTTTGTGCGATAGCCCCGGCGAATAATCTCAATCGCAAAGACCATATCTTCTCCTGGCCACATCCTGGTCACAGGGAAGCCACCTATTTCGTTGAAAACCTGACGTTTGACTCCCATGTTAAAACTGCGGGGATAGTAACGGTCAATTTTTTGTCCACTTCGTATCTTACCTGAAGTTAAGAACGCTGTCATTGAGTAGTTTATTGCTTTCTGGAGGTTGTTAAAATCTGGGGCAGCTGCATCTGGCCCGCCATAGGCATCTACCGGGTCTTTCCGCAATTCCCGGTCAACGGTTTCAAAATACAGCTCAGGAACAATCACATCAGAATCAACAAATACCACGTATTCTCCCTGGGCGCGCTCTACACCATAATTACGGGCAATAGCAGGTCGCTCATTTTTCTTGTAAAAATACTTGATATCAAGTCTGTCCTGGTATTTGTCGATGACAGATCGACAGTCTAGCTCAGAGCCATCCTCGACTATTATTATCTCAAAATCTGTGAAAGTCTGACGTGTTAGCGATTCGAGTAGTTCTTTGATTTCATCAGGGCGGTTAAACACTGGTACAATAAGCGAAAATCTCATTGTTTTATAATTTTTGTTAGTTGGTTGTATATGTTTAATAGTTTTTTCTCCTCAATTTCCCAGTTGTAATATTGTAGCGCAGCTTGTCGGCCTGCCTAAGACATTTTTTGAGTAATGGCTGGATTTTCGTTCAGATAGTTTAATGCTTGAGCTATATTTTCTCCTGTTACTTTCTTGATAGTTAGACCCGTTTTATAGCGGTTAATGATTTGTTGCCATTGTTCTTTTTGTGTGATTATTACCACCAATCCCAGCATCATATATTCGAATAGTTTAGAAGGGTACATGGCTTGTTTGAAAGATGCGGATAAATGTATAGGAATCAATCCATATTTTGCCTTTTGACAAATAGCTGCAGCTTCTACCCATGGCAAGCGGCCATGATAAATAATTTTTCCCCAGCCTGGATGTGCTTTTGCCTTCATCTCCAAATCTTGCGATTCAAAGTTACCAATAATATGAATTTTAACATCTGTCAATAAGGCGGCGTCTAAAATTTCAAGTAATCCTCTCACTTTCATTAAAGTTCCCAGGTAAACCGCTGCATTTTCTTTTTCTTCCCAACTTTTTATTTCTTGTATTACAAGTGGATAATTATAAATAACTTCAACTTTATCTGTGAGAATTCTGGTTTTTTCATAAATCCCGAGGCTAGCAGCAATATTATATGAAAAATTTTTTTTTGCCTTATCTTCAATGTGTTTGACTATGTTTGAAATAATTTTTTTGCTTGGTCCAGGTAAATAATGTTTATGAAAAATCTGTAATGGCACATCCTCATGAATATCATAAATCACTTTAATACCTTTTTGCAAAAGTTTTTTCCCTGTAAAAATAAGCTCAGGGTCATGAAAATGAACTATCTGACATCCAAGTTCTAATGCTTTGTCTCTTAGTTTTTTGCCAGTTAGCAATATTCTGGCCAACCTGTTCTGGGGTTTGCCTATATCAATAATTTTAACGCCATTATATATTTCGTCTCCTTTCCCATCAGCTATAATGTAAAAAACGTCGTATCCTACTCTGGATAACGATAAGCACTCCTTGAGTAATATTCTGTTTTCGTAACGGTAATGTACTGAACTTATATGGCAGACTTTTATCTTGTCCATCTGAGTATAATTTTAATTTTCATGGCAAATTAAGTAATTTTGATAATTAATCACTAAAAATAAACATCAATGATTGAGCTTTTTGTTAATGGTCAAAAGATTACCTATGATGGGGATCCAAACAAGACTTTGTTAAAATACTTACGTGATGATCTGCATCTAACTTCGGTCAAGGACGGGTGTAATGGACAGGCATATTGCGGCGCATGTACTGTAGAGGTAAATGGCAAGCCGGCACTGTCGTGCAGGACAAAAATGGGATCTCTTGCCGGTGCAAAAATCATTACAACAGAAGGATTGCCAGACCAAATATTAGATACAATTGCCAAGGCTTATGTCGTAGAAGGGGCAGTGCAATGTGGTTTTTGTACACCGGGCTTTATAATGCGCACAAAGGCCCTGCTTGAGAAAAATATTAACCCTACGAAAAAAGAAATACAAAAGGCTCTCAGACCTAATATATGCCGTTGTACTGGTTATAAAAAAATAGAAAAGGCCGTAGAGACAGCTGCCGAATCACTTAGAACCGGCAAACCTATAGAATGGCAACATAAAAGTGGTAAACTCGGACAGCCTTTGCCGAAATATGGTGCTTATGAGGCAGCTATTGGCCTGAAGAAATTTGTTGCAGACCTGTATCTGCAGGATATGCTTTATGGTGCATTGCGTTTTTCTGATTATCCACGTGCCCGTGTACTGAGCATTGATACTTCTGTAGCTGAGAAAGTGCCGGGTGTAGTTCGAATTTTTACAGCTAAAGATATACCAGCCTCTCATAAGGTGGGGTTGATAAAGTCTGACTGGAGTTTGATGATAGATGAGGGCGAAGTAACTCATTACATTGGTGACGTTATTGCAGGTGTGGTCGCCGAGACAGAGGAAATAGCCCGTCATGCAGCCAGCCTTATTGAGGTTAAATATGAAGTTCTCCAGCCTGTTACTGATGTATTTGAAGCAATGGAGGATAAGATTCAGGTGCATGAGGGTCAATCTAATGTAGTGGATGTGTCTGTTGCCAAGCGCGGAGACGTTGACAGGGCTCTCGAAGAGGCTGATTATGTTGTGGAATACAGGTTTCAGACGCAGCGAATAGAACATGCTTACCTGGAGCCAGAATCATGTGTGGCCCGACCCGATGGCAAGGATGGAATTATTGTCTTTTCTCAATCACAGGGCGTGTACGAAGATCAGAGGCAAATAGCAGATATTCTTGGTATTGACAGGAAAAAAGTCAGGGTAATACTCATTCCTAATGGTGGTGGCTTTGGCGGCAAAGAGGACCTGAGCATACAAGGTCATACTGCAATGTTTTCGTATCTGTTGAGGCGACCTGTAAAAATAACTTTAACACGTGAGGAGTCTATACGTGTGCATCCAAAGCGCCATCCTGTTATGATTGACATAATGATTGGTGCTGCCAGGGATGGCAAGCTTACGGCTCTGAAAGTGCGTGCTTATGGAGACACTGGCGCTTATTTGTCTGTGGGTAATAAGGTAATGGAGCGTGTGACTGGCCATGCTACAGGTGGTTATTACATTCCAAATGTGGACATACGTTCTTACACTGTTTATACGAATAATGTACCATGTGGGGCAATGCGAGGGTTTGGTGCTAATCAAGCTACTTTTGCCCTCGAGGTAGCTGTGGATGAGCTATGCGAAAAAGCAGGATTTGACCGTTGGAAGTTCCGTTATGATAATGCTCTGGATGACGGTCTCCAGACTGGTACAGGCCAGCGGGTCTATGGCGTGGGGCTCAAGCAATGCTTACTTGCACTGAAAGACAAATTTTATCAGGCTAAATATGCTGGACTGGCAATGGGTATAAAGAATGTAGGCATTGGCAATGGAATGATTGATGAGTCTAAGGCCAAGGTAGAGATACTTTCTGAGAACAGGGTAATAATCAAACATGGCTGGACAGAGATGGGGCAGGGTGTTAACACCGTGGCAATTCAAATGCTGTGTGAGACCACGGACCTGTCACCAGGGATAATGGACGTGGTCATAGATACAGAGGCGGAGATACCGACAGGTATGACCACAGCTTCGAGGGCGACGGCATTGCTGGGCAATGCCGTCAAAAATGCAGGTCTCAAGCTAAAGGCAGATTTAGAAAAGTACAGCTTAAAGGACCTAGTGGGTAAAACATATTTTGGTCAATACGTGTGTGACTGGACTGAGCCGCCAGGAGAGAGAAAGGAAGAGCCAGTTATTCACATGGCTTATGGGTATGCGGCCCAGCTCTGTGTGGTTGACGACAATGGGAATATTAGCAAGATTTATGCTGCACATGATGTTGGACGTATTGTTAATCCCCTGATGGTCGAAGGGCAAATAGAGGGTGCTGTGGCTATGGGTACTGGCTATGCCCTGACAGAAGATTTATCAATGAAAGATGGTTATCTGGTTTCGGACAAGATGAAAGATCTGGGATTACTTCGTATAGACCAGGTGCCGGATATTGAAGTTATTCCTGTAGAAGTGCCAGACCGTCATGGTCCTTATGGCGCTAAAGGTATAGGTGAGATTGGATTGGTACCTACAGCACCAGCCATAGCTAATGCACTTTATCAATATGATGGCAAGAGGCGTTTGCGTTTGCCGATAATGAAGTATGATCCACCGCAGTCCAAAGGTAAATAATACCGTTATGTGTGCAAGATGGCATTTGGTCATGCATGCTGATATGCTTTCTGGGCTGCTGTAGCTGTAATGTTTTTTTATTATGAGAAAGAGTTGTGCTGTGGTGATTAGGTTTGTTATTGTGAGTGGGCATTTTACAGCGGTTTTCTTAGACTGGGTATGCTGATAAGTCTTTAAATGTTAAATCAGTATATGCAGGTATTATACAGGCGGGGTAGCTATGGCCACCCCGCCTGTATCTTGCTAGGCAACTAGAAAATTAGATTTTGTTAATCCTTTTGTAAGATGGTGATTGGGCTCTGGTCTTTGAGTGTTAAGAGATGAAGACGAAGATTGAATGTTATGTACAAAGTGGGTTTGATTTTATGTCTTTGTGTGCATAGTATTTCCCTTGTTTTTGAGAAATTAAAAAGCAAAGTGCTTTAGAGCTATATATGCTCCAATGGGAATTGTGTGGTAATGGCTAAGGAGGAAGGCTAATGTTTTTTGTCATTTTTGTGGAGGACTTTTTGCAGGAAGGAGTCCATTTCGTCCTCTTTGCCTTTAGCCATTATGGTAGGTGTTTCTAGTAAGATGTCGTACATACGGAAGACATCTTTCTTTGTTTTTCCATCATCTTTGCGAATAACGAGGCGTATATTTTTAATAGGAGGCAAGCCTGATGAAAGCATGCCTATTTTTACCTTACGCTGGTTGAATGCATCCATTGCTATCTGTGCTTCGTCGTAGTTATTTTCTGGATCTAATGCCCATGGGCGTGGTTTCCAGATTTTTATTATATCGCCTTTGGAGTTAACTAGTACTGGTATTCTCCATATTTTTCGGGTTGCCATATATTGTGTTTTTGGAGTTTAAAAACCAGGGCGCACATTGTGCGCCCTGGAAAAGAAGAGAAGCATTATTCGTTGGAGACAATGAATTTGATTGTATTGGTGTTCTTGTTACCCAGCTTGTCTATAGCTTCGATTGTAACAGTGTATGTACCAGGTTTGTTGATAAGGCCCCGACGTGCGATATCTTTAGCACTGATGTAACGGATCTTTGGACCACCATTGATGGAAATGTAAATAGATTCAGTTCCAGAGTATTTGTCAGTAGCACCGATATACATCTTTGTGTAAGTAGGATAAACATTTAGGGTTTCGCCTTCAATAGTTTTCTTGGCAATAGGTTCGATACTGAAGTTTACGTAAATCTTTGGTGGATAATTATCAACCAGGCATGAGCTTTCCTTAGTTTTTTCCACATTGTTAACGCGGTCAATTGCGCGGAATTTGATTGTGTGGAAACCTTCGTTAGGTATAGTGAATTCGCCTGTGTATTCCTGGAACTGTCCATTGTCAATAGCATATTCAATTTTCTGGACACCTGACTGATAGTCATGAGAGAAGAGCTGAACCTTTGTCTTGCTTGTGATGAACAGAGTGTCACGGTTGAAGAACTGAGGATATTTGTAGTTTATGCCAGTGGTTGGATTGGTGTTGTCCATGTATACCCCCTTGTTCTTTGTTGTGCTCTTGTTGTTGAGCTTGTCTACTGCAGAGTAATAGAATGTTTCCATACCAGTCTTGGCAGGCATATTGAATGGTTCGTTATAAAGCTCTGTTGGTTTAGCATTTATACCATAACGAATCTCTTTTACGCCATTTTTATCCTGAGCTGTGAGCTTGATCTTTGTGCGGGAAGAGATATAGTCGTATTTGCCTTTGTAATGATCGCCAACAATTTCGTATGTTACACTTGGAGCAACGTTATCAAACTCGAATGTGTATTTTGTTCCACCTTTGCCATTTTGTCCGTTTTCTCCCAGACCACGGTTAGAGTTATTAACATAATCCTCTGACCAGAATTCAAATGTGTGTTTTCCAGTTGCAAGAGCTGTGATAGGTATTGGTTTGTAATAGATCTTTGCTGGTTTACCATCAATAGAGTAATAAACATGCTTTACACCAGAGAGGTTATCCTCGCTTGAGAGGACAATTTTAGCGCGTGGAGAGTAAACGCCCCCTTGTTTGTCGCCTTCGATAGTTTGAGCAATTGTTGGAGATGTGATGTCGACGATGAATTTTTTCTCAACAGGCTGGCTATAATTTCCAACCTTGTCTGTGGCATAAAATTTAAGAGTATATTCACCTTCTTTGTCAAAGTTCAGATCACCATTGTATTCCTGGTAATTACCACCATTTATAGAGTAGTAAATCTTATCTACACCAGAAACTTCGTCATTGGAGAGTCCTTTGTTTGGGTAGGCATCTGTGGCTGAGAGTTTGACTTTTAGTCCTACACCATAGTAGATTTTCCCATCTTTGTAGTATTTAGGAGCACCATAGAATTTTGAGTTTACAACTGGTGGTAAGCCATCGGCATATACTTCGAAAACAACGTCATGCTGAGGCAGAACATATTTGCCTGTAGAATCTGTTTCCCATGGGCTACGGATGGAATTGTAACCTTCTGTATCAAAATACATTGGGTTAGTCCACTTGCATGTTTCACTCTTTAATAAGTGCTTTTGGGAGTTTGGATCTGGTGAAAAAGATAACCAGAGATAAATACCAAGATGCTTGTTAACAAAGAAACGGCCCTTGTCGTTGACATACCAACCTTTTTTTGGAACAATCAGTTGCTGTGCGAAAAGACCTGAAGTTAGAAAGAATAGAGCAGCAAAAAGGAAAACTTTTTTCATAGTAGTTTGATTTTTAGTTTTTCGTTTGTTTTACGAAATTTGAATTTGGAAGGTTTTGGGTATCTGTGAATTTTAAATTTTTTTCAGAGGGCATCCAAAATAATTTAAGAAATGGTATACTTATAACTAACTGATAATAAATATTTTATGTATGATTAAAATGTTAAAAAGAGTCTTTGCTCTTTCTTTGTTGCTTTTAATGGTGTTTTTTTTACAAGCACAGGAGTCGCCTCATGTGTTTAAAGACGAGTTTTATCTGCCTCATAAGAAAGGATTTAGCCAGGCATGGAAAGCTGTGTTATTAGGTGATAAATTTTACAATGAAAAGACAAGGGGCGGCTACCTTTATGCTTTAGAGAATTATAAGGTTGCATACCTTTATAATCCTGATAATGCAGCACTTAATTACAAAATAGGTGTGTGTTATCTAAAGACTGTTTACAAGGATAGTGCACTGTTTTATCTGGAGAAAGCTTATGGACTTAACCGCCATATTGTCAAGGATTTTTATTGGGAACTGGGGCAAGCTTTTCAATACAGGTACCAGTTTGATTCTGCTATTGCTTATTTTGAGAAATTTAAGTCCTCCCTGCCAGCTACCATGTTGATTATTTATGCAAAACAAATAGACAGGAAAATTTTTGAATGTTACAATGCCAGGGAATTGATTAAACATCCAGTGGATGTAAAGATTGAGAATGTCCGGGAGGTTAACACTATTTATCCGGAATATGCCCCGATTATAACTGCTGACGAATCAGAGCTTTATTTTACAGCCAGGCGACCGGACTGTGTGGGAGGTGAAGTAGATTTCGCAGATGGCCAATATTATGAAGATATTTTTGTTGTGTTTAAGCAAGCGGGTCATTGGTCAAAGGTCTATAATGTTGGCCTGCCTATAAATACACGTTATCATGATGCTACAGTTGGTCTGACACCAGATGGACGTAAGATGATAATTTTCCGTGACGGAGACTTGTTTATATCAGAGCGTCATGGAGACCGGTGGGGTTATCCTGAGCCTCTGCCTGATATTATCAACACAGTATATTCGGAGAGTCATGCTTGTTTCACTTATGATGGTAAGACTCTTTATTTTGTTCGAGGCAAAGAGCCAGGCTCACCGGATAGCAATGGAGATATTTATGTAACGCATTTTGTCCGAGGTCATTGGACTAAACCCCAGAGACTTCCGGATAATATTAATACGCCTTATGATG
>JALVRO010000181.1 GCA_027031265.1 Bacteroidales bacterium
AAGACTTTTTCGACTACTGGATTTATAGCCCTGGTTTCCCTCTGCTGAGAATAACTGACTACTCTGTAAAAAAAATCTCTAAGAATCATTATCAGGTTATTGCAGGGATTGACCAGCAACACATTGGCACCAGAAAATATCTGAAGGGACAGAGATTGCAGATTGCCTTTGTGAAAGACAGAAAACACTTCACAGTCAAACAAACATTCATCACTGGCCAGAAGACTATTGATACATTCGATCTGGCTTTTTCTCCACAGCTAATCTTCCTTGACCCTTACGACCATTTGCTTGATGCCTCTACTGATGAATATTACTGGATAGACACAGCAGGGCAATATATTTTTGATTATGAGTTATGTGAGATTACAGTCAATCAAGTAACCACACCATCCCTTCTTCGCGTAAAGGCCAACTGGTCTGCGCCTTCTCACACCCTTATTAACAATAACCGTTACTTGCTCAATTCTACCTATTACTGGACAATCCAGTCAAGCACAACAGAGCTAAATGGCACGGCTAAATTATACCTGAGTACATTAATGGACATTAATTTCAAACGACTGAATGAAAAACAGATAAAAGGTATCCGGCTCTTCTACCGGCCCGATGCTCATAGCCCCTGGACAATGATAGATGCCCGGTTATCTAAGACCTCAGATTATCTCATAATTGGGTCTATCAGGCCTGGTGATTACATCATAGGATATGACCGTAGCTATGGCAAGCATTAATTAATTTCAGACTCTGAATATTTATCCAGAAGCTCGAGAAAATACTGGGGAGCACTGGTTGGTTTGCGGCTTTGCCCATCAATAAAAACCTGCAGGGTATAACCCTTATTTATGAGTTCCTCTTTCTGGTTAAAGATTTCATACTCAAACTCTAGCTTGACCCTGGTATAACGAACCAACCTGATCTTTACTGTCAAGACTTCATCATACAGCGCTGGCTGTATATACCTGACTTCCATCCTGGCTATGGGGAGGAAATAACCTTCATCTTCGAACTTGACATAGCTCATCCCTATCTTATCCATAATTGCACGACGTGCTACCTCATAATAAGTCGCATAATTGCCATAATAGACATAGCCCATACGGTCTACTTCAGCATATCTGACCCTGATTTTAACCTCTGCTTCTAGCATGTTTTTTAATCAAAAATAAAACTTTTCAAAAAAATATCTTTCTTTTACTCGAAAATAATATTTTCATTCTAAATTTGGTAAAAAAACTTCTGGAATGTTCATCTCGCAGACCTCAAAGAATGCTATAAGGATATTGAGTTTTCTGGCTGAAGGAAAACAAAGATACTCAACAGACTACATAGCCCGGCATCTCGATCTCTCGGTCAAAAATGTCAGGAAAATACTCTTCCTGTTACTAAAAGCTGAATTTGTCACCAGCGTACAGGGCAAAAATGGCGGATATTATCTGGCACGCAGACCTGGAGATATATACTTACGTGATGTCATAAATGCTATTGATGGTCTGGATAAATATGATCAGTGCATCTTTGGGTACGAAAAATGCAACGAGAAAAACCCTTGCCCATTACACTACGAATGGATCAAAATCAGAAACAAATTTATGGACTTTATTGGCTCAATAAACCTGGAAAAAATCATTGAAAACGAAGAGCTAATCAACAAACACATCCAATAAAGGAACACTCAGGGTATCGACCCGGTCAATTATCCGCGCCCTGACCTGGGCATACCCTTGTCCGAAGGAAATAATCTTACCAGGTATGTAAATGCCGTAAAATGGTATCTCTACGTCCTGTCCCCTTCTCAGGTCTTTAACCACACCACACGGTTGCACATCGGCTTTATTAAAAAACTCAACCTTACCAATACTACTCCTGCACACCAGACTATCTCCCCGATGATTAATAATCACATAAAAATCTTTGCCAGATCCACTGCTACGAAGCACTGCTGCCCCAGCTGACCACATTCCAGTGATTGTCCTGAAGGTCCCCATTTTTATCGTATCAATAACATTATTGGCATCAGCTGCTGTGAACACATCCAGGTCCAGATACCTGACAACAATATTTCCGCTATCCACAATACCAAGCACATAAGCCCTCTGCATACCTGAGCCTGCTTGCCACCACGTCAGCACATAATCCCCTTTTTTCACTTCACAATGATGAGGAAAAGTGATCACAAAAGCCTTGGGCACCTCCACAAGACTATCAATTTCCCATACCCAGACACTATACTCTCCTACACTATCTACCAGCCGCGGATGAAACCAGAAAAAATTTTGCCTGCCTGACAAAAAAGCTGACAAAAACTTTTTTTGTGGAGCTAGAACAGTATCGCCAGCCTTGACAGATAAATGCACATCAGGTATGCCTAGCTTAGCATAAATCTGAGGATAAGAACTGGAATGCTTTTCACCAGAAGGCCGGGAACACGAAAGCAACATTGACACTACAAACACCAGAATATGAACTTTTCTCATAGCTTCATCCCTGTTAAAGATTCCAGACCTAAGAAACGAATGGGATTTTTTACCGAAATCGCCTCCATAACCTCTGAGCCTATATTAAGCGCAAACCTGGATCTGAGATTTTTGTACTTGCCTTTCTCCATAATCATATAAAAATCTGTCCCAAACAATATCCTCTCTCCCAGAAGCTTATTCCGGAAAAGATTAGTAGTCAGCAACTCCAAAAAAGTATCCAGATGAAAAGTATAAGCTGTGTCTGCAAACACATTATCATAACGCTCCATAAAATCAAAGATCCTGAACGACCAGTTTCGATCCGTACGGGGCCTGCCATCCCAGTCATCATCTCCCCCTAAATGAGAAAAATTAACACGTAGCCTGGGGAAAGATTTAAGCACTACCTCCCAGTTCTGAGGACGGTTGAAAAAATTAACATACTGGTTACGAAACAGAAACATCTTTTTCTGTGTCCGAAAAGCTGGCCTACCCCGCTCATCAATAGCATAATATTCCAGCGGTATAAAATTGCGTGTCGTATGCAGATTGTGTGTAGCACTGTGTATTATGATAGGCACATTCCACTCCTCACACAATTCATAGAGCTGCATCAGCCTGGGATGCGACGGCATATAACCTAATGATGGATAAACCTTAATCCCGAAAAACCCATATTCCAGAAATGCCTTTTCTATGATCTGGTCAATATCTGGGTTCGTGGGATTTACCTCAAAAAATGGTAAAATCAAATCAGGATATTTGTCTCGAATCTTCGCTGTATCTTCCAACTGTTGTATGTAATCTTTCTTGACCTTCCCTTCAATAGATTGAAACAGATCAAGGGCTATAACCACAAAAATTGTGTTCCTGGGAGAATTATTTATCAAATACTGGGCAATATTCTCCATCGAATGCTTTGTGGCAAATTCTATAAACAACGCATAATTCAACAAATCTTCACCTTCGGATACATCATCCAGCTCTGTAAAAATATCATCCACATACTCCAGGAAATCAGTATTCACAAGGTAGGGAATACGAATCTCAAAAAATTTGTTCGGTATATAGTCTCGGTTAAAGATGTGGGTATGAATGTCAAAACGAAATTCCTTGCTCTGGATAAGCAAACGCATTGCCTCTGGTATACGCTCTACCGGGTCTTTGGGTAATTGCTGAAATATTTTAAAATAAGGATTTTGAGCCATGATAAAAAAATTAAAAATGAGCGGCAGACGGGACTCGAACCCGCGACCCCGAGCTTGGGAAGCTCGTGCTCTACCAGCTGAGCTACTGCCGCCTTTATGGAGCCACCTAAGGGACTCGAACCCTTGACCTGCTCATTACGAGTGAGCTGCTCTACCTGCTGAGCTAAGGTGGCTCAAAATCCTCTACAAAATTATAAATTATTCGCTTAATTAGTCAACATTTTTGTCATGGTCTTCATGATATAAACGCAAGATACTGTGTGACAAAATATTATAAATATCCCTAAGCACTTCATTTCCCTCCAGAAGCCGCTGGTGTCCACTCATAGAAATAAGATCTCCACGCCTGGCTGGCCCTGTCTGTATATCATAAGGATCAAAATGTTTTATATTCCTCAGCGTTTGTTCCAGCAACGGAAAAGTCCACTCAAATTTGAGCCCTTTGTCCTCCAATAATTTCATGGTATGATATAACAAATGATTAACAAAATTATTAACCAGCACTCCACTCAGGTGTAAATAACGTCTTTTTTTGGTACTAAGGTAATAAACATTATCAGACAACCTACGGGCATACTGCTCAAGCAAAAACTCAAATTCACCACAGCATGATTCCAGAAAAATAGGAACACCTGACCAATCAATATCATATTCTCTACGAAAAGTCTGGAAAGGATAAAGCACACCATACTGCTCTGTGTAAAAAGACAATACCTCTATATCAACAGCCCCAGCAGTATGAACCAATGGCAAGCCTCTAAACCATGCTGCCACCTCTGCCACAGCAGAGTCCTTAACAGCAAGGATATAAAAATCTGTCTCCACATGCCTGGAAAAATCATTCGACACAGGTACTTTAAAAACACTGGAAAAATCCTGTAACTTTTGCCCGTTCCTACCATAAACCATGTCCACGGCCACACCTGCTCTAAGAAAACCCCTGAC
>JALVRO010000182.1 GCA_027031265.1 Bacteroidales bacterium
CAGATATAACAACTTTCTCTAAAAATTTTTGTTCTTATGTTTTTCTTAACCTTAATTTAACAAGTAATACATTGACAATCTTTCTATTAAAAAGATTTTTGCAAACCTAACGCTGATTTTGGGATTAATATACAATCTTGATCATAGCCCCAATCCCCTGCTACACAGAGTGGCAGGGGTATTTTTAATCATTAATTATGGTCTCGGTCTTTTCGATCAAAATACCAGTAATTATCAATAACAAACCCACAAACGTTGTAAAAAATAACTTTTCTCCAAGGACAAAATGAATAAACACAAGGGACAGGAAAGGGGAGAGAAAAACGAGGTTACTAATTTTAGCAGAAGAGCTGGTCAGATTCATAGCCATCATCCACAGGTAAAAAGTGACACCCATCTCAAATAGGCCAATATACACAGGTCCCACAAGATGCCAGTTAAGAGCAAAATCAAAACTACCTGTCCACAGCATGATCACAGACAGATACAACACTCCAAAAACAAAACTCATAAACAGTTTCAATACCTCATCGCGGTGGTCTCTCACATTGAATATCCAGAATAAAGCCCAGAACACAGAACTTGTCACGGCCAGACCAGCTCCCATAGGTTGCTCTATCCTAAACTGGCTTAGCTGCCCCTGGGTAGAAATTACAAAAGCCCCGACAAACCCTACTACAACACCTATGATCTGCCGCCATGTAAGCCTCTGTTTTAGCAATGGCACAGAAAGCAGTGAAAGTACTATAGTCCAGGTATAATTCAATGGCTGGGCCACTTGCGCGGGTAACAAATCATAGGCCTTGAACAGAACGAGATAATAAGCCGTGGGTGACATTAATCCCATTATTGCCGAATACCATAAATCTCTTAGGCTCTGGGAAAATACTCTCTTCCAGCGTCCTGTAAACAAAATAATTAGCGAAAAAACAACTACACTGGTCAAACTGCTGAGAAAAATCAGTTGCAAAGGCGAATAAACCCGCAGAGACAGCTTGAAGGCTGTGGCTACTGTTGACCAAAAAAACACAGAGCATAAAGCAAATAAATAAGCCTTAGTCTGCCTTTTCATTCAATAGCTCATTAAAGATTTCAACGTACTTGTCAGAGAGAAAATCATAATTCATATTCTTTTCAAGGTACTCCCTGCCTCGCCGTCCCATTGCGTCGAGTTCCTCTTTGGGTTTCCTGGAATATTCAATAATCTTTTGTGCAAGAATATCTGGTCTTTCAGCTGGCAACATCTCTCCACACCCAACTTCTGGTACTATATCTGTGTCACACGAACAAGAAATAAAAATTGGACGTGCAGAATACAAATAATCAATATATTTATTAGGTGAGATTCCGTACTTATAAATCTTCTTATTTCTAAAAGTATGCACTAATACACCACACCTTTGTAAAAATGATACAACCTGATTTTTATTAACTCTGGGTAAAAAAATTATATTATCCAATTTTTGCTTTTGGGCCATTTTCACTATCTTTTCTTTCTCAGGTCCATCCCCCATCATTACAATGGCTATATTATCTTCGCCTTTATCTTTCAAAATTTTAGCAACTTCGACAAATTGTTCTAGCTTATAAGCTAGGTTGAACCCCCCAGCAAATCCCACAATAAACTTATCCTTTGGCATCATTTGCCCAATCTCCTCTGGTAAAGGCTTTTGCTTTTCCATAAATTCAGGATCATAGCCCTGTCCTATATGCTTGAATCTAAATGGTTTATCTATAACCTCCTTAACATGCAAATCCAACCGTGGCATTGTCCCTACAATGTAGTCTGCATTTTCATAAGCCTTTTTCTCGACCCAAGCAAGAAACTTTACAGCTGGGTTCTGAGGAGAAACGTTCATAAGCTCTACCAATGACATTGGCCATATATCCCTGACCTCAAAAACGAATTTAGCACCGTATTTTTTCTTAAACTTTATTGCTGTCAAAGCAGATAGAAGCGACAATGATGACACAAGAATAATATCTGGTTTTTCAAGTTTAAGCTTACGGGGGGCACGAAGTAGCATATACTCAAAAACAAACCAGCTAATTATACGCTTGAGATTTGCTCCCATCTTTATCTTTGGCCCTTTGAGCACGATGTATTTAAAACCATCTATATTCCTTACCCACGCAAAGCCTTTAACTTTTTTATAGGTAATTGACGAAGCTGAACTAATGGAAGTTACATCAATACCTTTTCTTGCAAAATATTTGGAGAAAAAATAATGTCGGGTAACAAAAAAACTATCCTGAGGCACCTCGAAGTACTTTGCAATAAACCAGAGCTTCATTTTATGTGCTTTTGAAATTAAAAATAAAAAAGCCCAGCATCTGCTGGGCTTCAAATATATAATTTTTATCTCACAAATCTGTTATTATTCATTTTCTTCTTTCTTTTCTTCACCATCTGCTGATTTGTCTTCTGCTTTATTTTCTTCTGGTTCTGGCTGCTGTGCCTGATCCTCTATTTGTGTCTGCTCATTTGTCTGAGTCTCTTCGCTCTGAGTCTGTTCTTCTACTATTTCCTTCATTTCTTCTACATCAATCTGTTCTTCTGCTGTAGGTTTTTTCTTGCTACCACCACGTCTTACACGACGCTTTTTCTCACCAGCAGTAGCAGATGGGTTCTGAGAATATACTTCATTAAAGTCAACAAGCTCAATGAGAGCCATCTCAGCTCCATCGCCCTTGCGTGGTCCAAGCTTTAATATACGAGTGTAACCACCTGGGCGGTTCTCTGCCCTCTTAGCTACTTCACGGAAAAGCTCAGTAACAGCATATTTATTACGAAGGTAACGGAATGCTATACGGCGGTTATGTGTAGTATCTTCTTTAGCACGTGTGATAAGCGGCTCTACAAAACGGCGCAATTCTTTTGCTTTTGGCAGTGTAGTTCTTATTCTCTTATGCATGATGAGAGCCACTGCCAGATTGGACATCAGAGCCTTACGGTGCTCAGCTTTACGTCCTAAATGATTAAATTTCTTTCTGTGTCTCATTTGCTCAAAGGTTTAACAATTAGTTTAATAACAACAATGATTAATTTTCGTTTTCTTCGTCTAACTTATATTTGGCCACATCCATACCAAAGTCAAGACTATAATTATCAAGCAACTCTTCTATCTCTGCCAAAGATTTCTTTCCAAAGTTACGGAATTTAAGCAGATCTTCTTTCTGGTACTGTACCAGATCACCAAGAGTATTTACTCCTGCTGCTTTCAGACAATTAAGAGCACGTACTGACAGATCCAGGTCAACCAGTCGTTTCTTGAGGATCTGACGCATGTGGAGGATTTCTTCGTCGAGTTCTTCTTCGTGCTGTTTTTCTTCTTCTTCGATTGTGATTTTCTCGTCTGAGAAGAGCAAGAAGTGCTGAATCAGGATCTTAGCTGCTTCCTTGAGTGCTTCTTTTGGATGAATAGATCCATCGGTCTTGATCTCTATAACAAGCTTCTCATAGTCTGTCTTCTGACCAACACGATAGTCCTCTACGCTATACTTGACATGACGTATTGGTGTAAAGATTGAATCTATTGCTATAGTACCAAAAGGCATGTTATCAGTCTCGTTAGCCTCAGACATCACGTAGCCTCGTCCTTTTTCTATCTCAAGAGTCATTTCCAGACGCACACTTGATTCGAGATGTGCGATAACCAAATCTTTGTTAATAACCTCATACACTCGCAGATACTCATCCAGATCCCCTGCTTTAAATTCTTCCTGTCCTGTGATGACAAGGCTAATCTTCTCGTAATTTTCTTCTGTATTTAGTTTTTTTCTGAATCTTACCTGTTTTAGGTTCAGGACAATATCGGTTACATCTTCCAATACACCGGGTATAGTAGCAAATTCGTGGTCTACGCCTTCTATTTTGATTCTAGTAATAGCATAACCTTCGAGAGAAGATAGTAATACTCTTCTCACTGCGTTACCTATAGTATGTCCGAACCCCGGTTCTAGAGGACGAAATTCAAATATGCCGTGGAAATCATCGGCTTCGATCATTACGACCTTATCAGGTCTTTGGAATTCTAAAAGAGCCATACAGTCTCTCTATTTTTTTATTTTTTAACAAAAAACAGTCTGTCATCCCCTGAGAGAATGACAGACTTTGATGATGATTTATTACTTAGAGTACAACTCAACGATAAGCAGCTCGTTAATGTTCTCTGGAATTTCCTCACGAGTAGGACGGTAAAGGAATTTTCCAGCCAGCAGGTTCTCGTCCCATTCTAGCCATGGATACTTGTTAGCTCTCTTAGACTTGATAGAATCCTGAATAACTTCCAGAGTTTTAGACTTTTCACGAACTGCGATGATATCACCTTCTTTCAGAAGATAAGAAGGAATGTTTACTACTTTACCGTTAACGAGTATATGCTTGTGTGTTACGAGCTGACGGGCAGCTGGACGACTTGGAGCAATACCCAAACGGTAAACTACATTATCAAGACGTGATTCCAAAAGCTGCAACAGGATTTCACCTGTTTTACCTTTCATTCTTTGAGCCTTCTTAAACAAATTACGGAACTGACGCTCGTACAATCCATAGATATACTTAGCCTTCTGCTTTTCGTTCAACTGCATGCCATAAACTGACTGCTTACGACGTTTGCGTGAACGACCATGTATTCCAGGAGGAAACTTACGGCGTTCGAAATGCTTATCTGGTCCGTAGATAGGCTCACCGAAACGTCTTGCTATTTTTGTTTTTGGTCCTGTATATCTTCCCATTCTTTCAAAGTTTTTAAATTAATATTATACACGACGACGTTTGGGTGGACGACAACCATTGTGTGGTATTGGTGTAACGTCAATAATCTCAGTCACCTCTATACCAGCTGCAGCAATAGCTCTGATAGCAGCCTCGCGTCCATTACCAGGTCCTTTAACATAAACCTTTACTTTGCGCAAGCCTAATGCATAAGCTTCTTTAGCGCAATCAGTTGCTGCTACCTGAGCAGCATAAGGAGTATTTTTTTTAGATCCTTTGAAGCCCATCTTACCTGCTGATGACCAGCTTATAGTCTGACCTTGAGTGTTTGTCAAAGTGATGATTATATTGTTGAAAGAAGAGTGAATATGGGCTTCACCAATAGGCTCTACTACGACCTTTTTCTTACGTTTACTCTGTTTAGTTTTCTTAGCCATAGGATTAACTAAATTTTAATTATTTACGAGGTGCTTTCTTCTTGTTAGCAACAGTCTTACGCTTACCCTTACGTGTACGGGCATTGGTACGTGTACGCTGACCTCTTACAGGTAATCCAAGACGATGACGAATTCCTCTATAACAACCTATTTCCATCAATCGTTTAATGTTGAGCTGAACGCGTGTTCGAAGTGCACCTTCGAGTGTGTAATCACCCACCACCTGGCGAATGCGTGCTATTTGGTCATCGTCCCACTCTTTAACTTTAAGCTCTGGGTCTACCCCAGCCTTCTCAAGTATCTCAAAAGCACGAGAGCGCCCTATGCCGTATATATATGTAAGCGCAATCTTGCCTCTTTTTTCTTTTGGTAAATCAACACCAACTATACGTGCCATTTGTTAATGATTTGATTAAGTTAAACTTTGATTTTTATAAGCAGAGTGCAAAATTAAACTTTTTGCCAAGAAAAACAAAGAAATAATCATAAAAATTATTTACCCTGGCGCTGTTTGAAGCGCGGATTCTTCTTGTTGATAATATAGACCCTTCCTTTACGGCGGACAATCTTGTCCTCTGGATGTCGCTTCTTTACTGATACTCTTACTTTCATTGTATTGTGTTTTTTAACGTTTTACTACAAACGACGAACTATTCGACCATTATTCAGGTCATAAGGACTAAGCTCTACCCTGACTCTATCGCCAGGAAGAATTCTGATATAATTCATTCTCATTTTGCCTGACAAATGCGCTACAATCTCGTGTCCCATGTCGAGTTTCACTCTGAACCGTCCATTTGCAAGTGCTTCCAAAACTTCGCCTTCTTGTACTATGTGTTTTTGTTTAGACATATTGTTATTTTTTGTTTTTATGGTGCAGAGATACTATCGTTATGTTTTATAGCCTCGTAAATATAATCAAAAGTTGATAAAATATCAGCACCTTTTTCGTCAACTGCCACAGATAATTCATAATGTGCCGCTGGTTTACCATCAGCTGTACGCACAGTCCATCCGTCTTTCTCGATATAAATCTTGTGTGTTCCCATGTTAACCATTGGCTCTATGGCCAAAGTCATACCTTTTTTCAACCTCTTACCATAACCTCTAATGCCATAATTTGGCACAGCTGGCTCTTCGTGCAAATATCGTCCCACTCCATGACCTGTCATCTCCCTTACAACCGAAAATCCAAACTTTTTGACATAAGATTCAATTGCATAACCAATATCACCTATTCTATTACCTGGTTTAACCTGCTCTATACCACGAAAAAGAGCCTCTTTAGTTACTTTCAACAGGGTCCACACATCTCCAGGTACTTCACCCACTGCATAAGTAAAGGCACTGTCTGAATGATAGCCATTTAGCTCAATACCACAATCAATAGAAACTATATCACCCTCTTTAACTTCATACTCACCTGGTATTCCGTGGATTACCACATCATTTACAGAAATACAGAGGGTAGCTGGATACCCTCTGTATTTCAAGAATGATGGTTTACCGCCATGATCAAGTATAAAGTCATAAGCTAATTTGTCCAGCTCTTTTGTCTTTATACCAGGTTTTAATATCTTTGCTAGCTGTCCATGCAATTGTCCCAGTATAATATTGCTTTTTCGTATCAACTCTATTTCTTCGTCACTCTTTATAATAATCATCTCCAAACACCGATTTTATAATGCTGCACCATAACCATAACGTCCTTTCAGTGAACCACCAGTAATAATGCCATCGTAGTGGCGCATCTTCATGTGTGCATCAATCTGCTGCAATGTATCCAGGATAACGCCAACAAGGATCAAAAGGGATGTTCCTCCATAGAATGTTGCGAATGCCCTGTTAACACCTAGCTTTGTAGCGAATGCTGGCAAGATAGCAATAATAGCCAGCAGTATTGATCCTGGTAAAGTTATTTTTGACAAAATAGAGTCAATATACTCTGCTGTCTGCTTTCCAGGCTTAACACCAGGAATAAATCCACCATTACGCTTCAGATCCTCTGCTATCTGCTGTGGGTTTATAATGACAGCTGTATAGAAATATGTAAACAGAATCACCAGTATAGCGAAAGTAAAGTTATACCAGAACCCTGTAAAATCAGAGAATGCTGCACCAATACCACTGAGAGTCTGGGATTTAAACCCAGTTAGCATAACAGGAAAAAACATCAAAGCCTGGGCAAAGATGATTGGCATAACACCAGCAGCATTAACCTTGAGTGGAATATACTGGCGCACACCTCCATACACTCTATTTCCAACTACACGCTTGGCATACTGCACTGGTATTCTACGAACTCCCTGAATCAACAAGACAGAGAACATGAACACCAGATAAAGCACAACCAGTTCGACTACGAAAATTACAAGACCTCCGCCCGAAACTTCCAGACGCGCAGCAAACTCATAAGAAAGAGCTGCTGGGAGACGGGCAATGATACCAATCATGATCAGCAATGAAATACCATTACCGATTCCTCTCTCTGTTATCTTCTCACCAAGCCACATGACGAAAATAGTACCAGCAGTCAGCAGAAATACCGAACTTATCCAGAACAAACGATAATTCATCACAATAGCTGGTCCGACAGTATTCTGCAAATTGACGATATAAGCAGGAGCCTGGAACAGAAGAATAACAACAGTCAATAAACGTGTATATTGGTTGAGCTTACGTCTACCACTCTCTCCTTCCTGCTGCAGCTTCTGGAAATATGGCACAGCCAATCCCAGAAGCTGGATAACGATAGAAGCAGAGATATAAGGCATGATTCCCAGTGCAAAGATAGAGGCATTAGCAAAAGCACCACCTGAGAACATATTCAGAAGCGACATGATGCCGCCCTGTGTCTGTTGGCGCAAGCCCTCTAGCTGATGCGGATCAATGCCTGGCAAAACCACATGGGCACCAAAACGGTAAACAAGAATAAATCCGAAAGTGATTAAAATTTTCTGACGTAAGTCTTCTATTTTGAAAATTGTCTTGATAATTTCAATTAACTTTTTCATCTCTACGTGAATTACGCGTTTAATTAAATGATGATAGCTTTGCCATCAAGAGCTTCTATTGCTTGCTTTGCTGTTTTTGAGAAAGCATGTGCGTGAACTTCGAGTTTTTTAGTTACTTTTCCTCGTCCCAGAATCTTCACTTTATCGTTCTTAGAAATTATTCCAGCTTTTCTCAGTACTTCCTCGTCGATTTTGTCAACACCCATGCGGTCAGCAACACGCTGCAGGGTGTCCAGGTTAACAGCGCGATATTCGATGCGGTTACGGTTTTTGAAACCGAATTTAGGAACACGGCGGATATAAGGCATCTGACCGCCTTCGAAACCGATCTTGTCGCTGTAACCTGAGCGTGACTTATGGCCTTTATTGCCTCGAGTAGCAGTACCACCATGACCACTACCCTCGCCACGACCTATTCTCTTACTTCTTTTGACTGCACCTTTGGCAGGTTTGAGATTACTCAGATCCATGACTCAAATTCTTTTTTTAATTTTCAACCTTTTCTACTTTAACAAGATGCTTAACCTTACGAATCATCCCCAGTATTTGTGGGGTAGCACTGTGAACAACAGTATGATTTATACGCTTGAGCCCCAGAGCCTTAACAGTTAGCTTCTGTTTCTTGGGCTTATCAATAATACTGCGTACTAATGTAACTTTTATCTTTTCCATTTTTCCTCAGATTATTATCCGTTAAAAACTTTATTTAAAGGTACACCACGCTGTTCGGCGATAGTATAAGCATCTCTCAGTTCTGTGAGAGCTTTGATAGTGGCTTTGACCACATTATGTGGGTTAGAAGAACCCTTTGACTTAGCCAACACATCCTGTACTCCAGCGCTTTCGAGGACAGCACGCATCACACCACCTGCTTTAACACCAGTACCAGGTGCAGCTGGTTTAATCAGAACGCGTGCAGCGCCATATTTAGCCTCCTGTTCGTGAGGTATAGTTCCTTTAACCAGAGGAACTTTGATGAGGTTTTTCTTGGCCTTTTCTACAGCTTTTGCAATAGCAGCTGTAACTTCCTTGGCCTTACCCAGTCCGTAACCTACAATTCCGTTTTCATTACCAACAACTACAAGAGCTGAGAAACTGATAGTACGTCCGCCTTTTGTAACCTTAGTAACGCGTTTGATAGTAACCAAACGGTCTTTGAGTTCAAGGTCACTTATATTTAATCTTCTACTTGTTGTTGCCATATACTTTCAAATTTAGTGTTAGAAAATTAAACCACCTTCACGGGCACCATCGGCCAGAGCCTTAACTCTACCGTGGTATTTATATCCATTACGATCAAAAACAGCATTAGAGATACCAGCCTGCTTAGCCTTCTGGGCTAGCAGCTCGCCGACCATTTTGGCCTGTTCGGCCTTAGTTTTGCCTTCCAGCTGACCAGCCAATTCTTTAGAACGTGTAGAAGCTGCAACTAAAGTACGTCCAGCTTCATCGTCTATCAGCTGTGCATAGATATGCTTATTACTCCTGAACACAGAGAGTCTAGGACGCTCAGGAGTACCTTGTATCTTTTTTCTAATGCGACGCTTTATCTTGAGTCTTCTCCTTACTTTTTCTGCAAGAGCCATTTTAGTATGATTTTAAAATAGTTTATAATTAAGCAGCACCAGACTTACCTTGCTTACGGCGGATTTCTTCGCCTACAAAGCGTATACCTTTACCCTTATATGGCTCAGGTGGCCTGAAAGAACGAATCTTTGCAGCTACCTGACCCAGGAGCTGCTTGTCATAAGATATGAGGGTAACGATTGGGTTACCACGACGTTCCTGCTGTACTTCTACTTTCACCTCGGGTGCTATCTCCATCAAAATATTGTGAGAGAAACCAAGGTTAAGGTCCAGCAGCTGGCCATTAACAGATGCCTTGTAACCAACACCTACAAGCTCAAGCTGCACCTTAAAGCCTTCTGAAACGCCCTTAACCATATTGTTGATCAGGGAACGATAAAGGCCATGCATTGACTTATGATGCTTGGCATCAGAAGGACGCTTAACTCGAATCTCCTTTTTTTCCTTGTCAATCTCTATTGTTATATTTGGATGTACTTTCTGCTGCAGTGTTCCCAGCTTACCTTTGACGGTGACAACATTATTCTTGTCAACACTGACTTCTACACCCTCTGGTATTGGTATAGGTAATTTACCGATACGTGACATATTACCTTACTTTTACAGGTTTAATAAACATAGCAAATAACTTCACCACCGATACCCAAAGCACGGGCTTCTTTATCGGTCATAACTCCCTTTGATGTGGACAAAATAGCGATTCCAAGACCATTCAATACTCGTGGCAATTCATCTTTACCAACATACTTACGATGGCCAGGTTTACTAACTCGCTTGAGATTCTTAATAGCAGGGGTATTAGTAATTGGGTGATATTTCAGAGCAATTTTGATTGTCCCCTGCGGACCATTGTCATCGAACTTATAACTTAGGATATATCCCTTGTCAAAAAGTATCTTAGTTATTTCCTTCTTCAGTTTTGAAGCTGGTATTTCAACTACCTTATGACCTGCTCTGATAGCATTACGTATTCTTGTCAAGTAATCAGCAATTGGATCTGCGTACATAACTTTGCGATTTTAAGAATTTTACCAACTTGCCTTTTTAACTCCAGGGATCAGACCCTGAGAAGCTAAACGACGGAATTCAATACGGTTGATACCGAATTGACGCATATAACCACGTGGACGTCCGCTGATACGACAGCGATTGCGTACTCTAACAGGAGAAGAATTCCTTGGCAAACGCTGCAACTCAAACATTGCCTGCAAATCTCCCTGCTTTATCCTCTTCTTCAGCTCAGCACGTTTGGCAGAATATTTTTCTGCCAGACGGCGACGCTTGACGTCACGGGCTTTTATTGATTCTTTAGCCATAGTAAACTGTGTTTAATTGTTTAAACCATTACTTTTTGAAAGGCATTCCAAATGCTTCCAAAAGAGCATAACCTTCTTCGTCGGTCTCGGCCGTGGTTACAAAGGTAATATTCATACCATTAATCTTATAAACATTTTCCAGATCTATTTCCGGGAAAATGATTTGTTCTTCCACACCCATGGTGTAATTACCACGTCCATCAAGATTTGCTGGCAGCCCGTTGAAGTCCTTGATACGTGGGATAGCAGCTGCTATCAGACGCTCAAGGAACTCATACATACGATCTCCACGCAATGTGACACGGGCGCCTATTTCACGGCCACGACGCAACTTAAAATTATGGATATCTTTCTTTGCTTTAGTAGGAACAGCACGCTGACCAGCAATAGCTGTCAGCTCCTCAATAGCAACTTCCAGGATACGCTTGTCCTGGAGTGCCTTACCCAAACCCATGTTGATAACGATCTTCTCCAAGCGAGGTACCTGCATAATAGACTTGTAACCAAAACGTTTCATCAAAGCAGGCACGATCTCTTCCTTATACTTACGCTTGTAGTTGGGTACGTATTTCTGTTGTTTTGTTTCCTTAGCTGCCATCACTTAAATTCTACTTTATTTGGTGATTTTTTAGAATAACGAACGAGCTTGCCTGTCTCGGGGTCGCGACGACGACCAATGCGAGTAGGCTTACCAGTCTCAGGGCAGATAGGAAGCACATTAGAAATATGAATAGGTGCTTCTTGCTCAACGATATTGCTCTGCTGATCCTGGCTAGTAGGCTTTTTGTGCTTGTATACGATATTAACGCCTTCGACAATAACCTTGTTTTTCTTAGGCAATACCTTTAGCACACGCCCACGCTTTCCTTTGTCATCACCGGCGATAACTTCTACTATGTCGCCTTTCTTAACATGAAATTTTCTTGGCATGGCTTTTAGAATTAAAAATTAAAGTACTTCAGGAGCTAAAGAAACGATTTTCATATAGCCTTTAGCTCTCAACTCACGTGGAATAGGACCAAATATACGGGTCCCTTTAAGTTCACCAGCTTTATTAACCAGGACGACGGCATTGTCATCAAAACGGATGTAAGAGCCGTCGGGACGACGTACTTCCTTTTTTGTACGTACGACAACAGCGTGGTAGATCTCCCCTTTCTTAACATTAGATTTTGGGAGATATTCACGGACACTGACTACGATACGGTCACCAATGGTGGCATAATTTTTACCAGTGCCACCGAGAATACCGATACATTTTACCTTTTTTGCGCCGCTGTTGTCGGCAACGTTTAACATTGTTTCTCTCTGTATCATAGTTACTTAGCTCTTTCAATTATTTCAACAAGACGCCAACGTTTACGCCTACTAAAGGGACGTGTTTCCATAATGCGAACGGTGTCGCCTAAATGAGCTTCATTATTTTCGTCGTGTGCAAGATACTTTTTACGACGAGTAATGAACTTACCGTATTTTGGGTGTTTCATACGGCGAACCACCTCAACTGTAATGGTTTTATCCATCTTATCGCTTACTACGACACCGATGCGCTGTTTGCGCATTGGACGAGTTGATTTGTTTTCCATAACTCAAACAATTACTTTTTTTTGTTCTTCTTTTTTGGCCTACGCAAATTTGGATTCTCAGCCAATTCACGCTGACGCAGCTCGGTCAGCAGACGAGCAACTAAACGCTTCGTATTTCTAATCTCATGCGTATTTTCCAGGGGTGAAATAGCATGAGTAAGACGCAATTGAGCCAAACGCTGCTTCTGATCGCGAACCATTTCACGGAGCTCTTGTGTAGTGAGCTCACGTATTTCTTGCATTTTCATGAGACCTACGATTTTTTAATTTACTCGTGATAATCACGACGAACAACGAACTTCGTTCTAACTGGTAATTTCTGGGCACCGAGACGCAGTGCTTCCTGAGCAATTTCTTTGCTCACACCTTCGATCTCAAAGAGGATACGACCAGGAGTCACGCGAGCAACGTACTGGTCGATATCACCTTTACCTTTACCCATACGTACCTCAGCAGGCTTCTTAGTCACGGGTTTATCAGGGAAAATGCGTATCCATACCTTACCCTGACGTTTCATATAACGGGTGATTGCCTGACGTGCAGCCTCTATCTGACGGGCAGTAACCCATTTTGTATCGAGGGATTTTATTCCGAACGAACCGAAAGCCAGCTGGCTTCCGCGCCATGAAAGTCCTTTCATTCTGCCCTTTTGCTGCTTACGGTATTTTAGCTTCTTTGGTTGTAACATAGCTTGTCAGTTTGATAGTTCAACAAAGTTTTGTTTAAACAGATTAACGTCTTGGGCCACGACGTCCACCACGGCGACCACGGCCTGCGGCTGG
>JALVRO010000183.1 GCA_027031265.1 Bacteroidales bacterium
CATTTGCTATCGGTGCTTATTTGGTCAAAGACGGTCCTTATACGATATTGAAATTGTCGCTAAAGTTAAAAAGAAGAGAATGGTTTACAGGGATATGGAAACATTCTCGTGAATTTGATTTCCCTTTCATATTCCATAAATAGCCTCAATGGTATTTGTAAATTATAAAATCATAAAAAATTATTAGTCTATTTGTCTTTGGAGAATACCTAATGCGTAATTTGGGTTTAAGTGTGGACATGAAAGACAACTCCTCGGCCCGTGCACAGGTCCAGTCAGGCATTGCCGAAGGCTACATGAGCGGCAATTCCACTCTGTACCTCAAGCTAATCAATGCCATCTCTGATATCAAACGCAGCGGCAATGCCAGGTTAGTGCGGAAATAATACCATTTACAAAAACAAAATAGGCTAAAACTATTTGCACCTTGGCCATGCAAGGTTTTTTCAGAACACTTGTATGGGACGAGTGAGTTTAGCATTAGTACATTTTCAATCAATAACAGGTATAATCTCAATATTCATAAATCGACCTTTATTTCCAGGACTACTACCACCTTGACCACCGAAACCAATTGTTATAGCTGTATTATCGATAGTGCTATCTGGTAGCTGGGACAAGTATGAGAGAATAAAGACTTTATTTTTTTACGAATGAAAAGCTGAAAAATTTAATCAGGCGGCCAGGGGCCGCCTGATACATTAAAGGGAAGCTATGCCAAAAGGACGTTTTAGCCACATTTTGAATAACCACAACTCATACAGGTCAAGCAACCTTCCTGGTAAACCAGATCATCAGAACCACAATTAGGACACGTGGCATGATGATGTGGCCGTGTGCCGTCAGGAATATAGCGCTTCAGAGCACGAGCCACACCCTGTTTCCACGAATTAATGCTATCATTATCCAGATGCAATGACTCAACCAGGTGAATTACATCGAGTATAGGCATACCGTGACGCAACACTCCTGAAATGAGCTTAGCATAATTCCAGAAAATGGGGTTAAACTTGTACGAGAGGCCTTCGATTGTTACTTTGAAGCCAGCTTTATTAATATACTGAAAATCATATCGTTTTTTTCCTTCCTTATCACGCACCTTGATAATATAACCTTTCTCAACATGCTTTGGTATAGGCAGATAATCTGGCTCATCAATACCTGTAAATATCTCATAAGGACGGCCATTGTACAGGCCAATGAAAGCTATCCAATGCTCTTCTCCGTTCATGAATCTAACTACATCTGCCTCAAGCACAGCAGGACGTTTAAGTGGATGTGGTCCTTCATTTTCTTCCTGTTCTTTCTCCTCTTTCTTGTCCTTTTTGCCAGATACCAGCACGCCCTGACGTGAGCCTTCACGGTAAATAGTCAGGCCTTTACATCCCTCCTGCCATGCTGTGACATATAATTTATCTACCAGCTCTTCGTTTACATCTTCTGGCATGTTGATAGTGACGCTTATTGAATGGTCGACCCATTTCTGGATCCTACCTTGCATGCGCACCTTGTTCACCCAGTCCACATCAGCCGAAGTTGCCTTGTAATAAGGAGATTTCTTAACAATTTCCTGAATCTGCTCATCACTCATGCTTTTAACCTGCTCCACATCATAACCATTAACCTCTAGCCATGTCAAAAATTTGTGGTGAAAAACATTGTATTCTTCCCACGCATCGCCATTTTCGTCAACAAAACTAATCTTGACATCAGGATCATTAGGATTTACCTTACGGCGACGCTTGTAAACTGGCAAGAAAACAGGCTCTATACCAGAAGTAGTCTGGGTCAGAATACTCGTCGAACCTGTCGGCGCAATAGTCAAAAGCGAAATATTACGGCGTCCATGACGGACCATGTCTTTATAGAGCCCTGGGTCTACCTCCTTGAGACGGTTAATATACGGATTGTCCTTCTCACGCTGTGGATCATAAATGGGAAAAGCTCCACGCTCTTTGGCCAGCTCTACAGAGCCACGATAAGCAGATAATGCCACGGTCTTGTGAACCAATTCTGAGAACTCAATAGCTTCCTCGCTACCATAACGCAATCCTAGCGCTGCCAGCATATCACCCTCAGCTGTTATACCAATGCCTGTACGGCGTCCCTGAACCGCTTTTTCTCGGATCTTCTCCCACAGACGACGCTCTACAAACTTTATATCTTCTGGTTCTGGATCTGAATTAATCTTAGCCAGAATAGCATCGATTTTTTCTATCTCCAGGTCAACAATGTCGTCCATTATTCGCTGGGCATAAATCACATGCTGGCGCAGACGGTCAAAATTGAATTTTGCCTCCTTTGTAAAAGGATTATCAACATATCCATAAAGATTAATTGCAAGCAAACGACAGCTATCATACGGACACAGGGGTATTTCACCACATGGGTTAGTGGCTACGGTACGGAAACCAAGATCAGCATAGCTATCAGCCACAGATTCGCGTAAAATAGTATCCCAGAAAAGCACACCAGGCTCTGCGCTTGCCCAGGCATTGTGAATAATTTTTTTCCACAGATCACGGGCTCTTATTTTCTTGGTAAAAATTGGATTTGGACTATCAATAGGATACTGCTGCATGTATTCCTTATCTTCAACAACTGCGCGCATAAACTCATCATCGATTTTTACAGAAACATTTGCCCCTGTAATCTTGCCAGGAGTCATCTTGGCATCTATAAAATCCTCAGCATCTGGATGTTTTATAGAAATTGTAAGCATCAAAGCACCACGGCGCCCATCCTGTGCCACTTCACGGGTAGAATTGGAATAACGCTCCATAAATGGCACAACACCAGTAGAAGTCAACGCACTATTCATCACAGGTGTGCCCTTAGGTCTGATATGGGATAAATCATGTCCCACACCGCCACGGCGCTTCATTAGCTGTACCTGTTCCTCATCTGTACGCAAAATGCCGCCATAAGAATCAGCATTATTACCAATAACAAAACAATTAGACAAAGATACTATCTGAAAATTATTACCTATCCCCGCCATTGGACTGCCCTGTGGCACGATATAACGAAAATCCTTGAGCAGCTCATAAACCTGCTCTTCGCTCATGGGGTTTGGATATTTTTTCTCGATACGTGCAATTTCTCTGGCAATACGCCAGTGCATATCTTCTGGTGATTGCTCGTAAATATTTCCATAAGAGTCCTTCAGGGCATATTTGGTAACCCATACACGTGCTGCTAATTCATCACCCTTAAAATATTCAAGTGATTTCTGGAAAGCTTGTTCATAAGAATAAATTTTTTTGCCTCCCTCCCCGTTTAATGCTGATTGGTTAAGTTTTACTTTACTGACCTTCAAATCCATGGCGACAAAATTTTTCTTTTATTGTGAATGACAATTTATCGATTTGATAGATTAAAGTTTAAAAAATAAAAAAGTAGACATTGTGTAAAACCTCGCTAATGTCTGAATATTTAATACATAAGCATGTTAGTAAATAAAAGGCAAGTAAAATACAAACAACAAGACCCTCAGTTTCAAAGAATTACACATATATTATAGAAAATTAACCTGTTAAAAATTTTGGCATTTTTAATAAAATTTTTTCCTTTGTAGCGATTATACTGTAAACAAACATTAAAATTTAAAGCTATGTCTGACATTGCAGCAAGAGTAAAATCAATCATCGTAGAGAAGCTTGGTGTTAACGAAGCAGATGTTACAGAAGACGCTACTTTCACTGATCTGGGAGCTGATTCTCTGGACACTGTAGAGCTCGTTATGGAATTTGAAAAAGAATTCAACATTGCTATTCCAGACGACATTGCTGAAAAGATCAGCACTGTTGGTGAAGCTATCAAGTACATCGAAGAAAATGTAAAACAATAAGTTTATATGGAACTTAAAAGAGTAGTTGTCACCGGTTTAGGGGCAATTACACCATTGGGGAAGACCGTCCCAGAGTTCTGGGACGGTCTTCGTCATGGGGTGTCGGGTGCTGACCGCATCACACGTTTTGACCCTAGCCTGCACAAAACAAAATTTGCTTGCGAAGTAAAAGACTTCAACCCTCTTGATTATTTCGATCGCAAAGAAGCACGTAAACTTGACTTATATTCACAGTTTGCACTGGTTGCCACAGATGAAGCCTGGAAAGATAGTGGCCTGGATAATTATGAATTCGACCCAGAACGTGTGGGCGTTATCTATGGTACAGGCACTGGTGGTATTAACACACTAAACGAAGAGCTAAGAAACTTCTATGCCCAGCCTGAGCCCAGAACTCCACGCTTTTCTCCACATTTTATTCCAAAATTCATCCTGAACATTGCAGCCGGACACATTTCGATAAAATATAACCTGCAAGGCCCTAATTTTACAACTGTTTCTGCTTGCGCTTCATCAAGCCATGCTATCATAGATGCATACAATTATATTCGTCTGGGATGGGCAGATGTGATCGTTACTGGAGGATCTGAAGCTCCTATTAACGAACCTTCTTTAGCAGGCTTCAATTCTATAAGGGCTATTTCAACTAGAAATGATGACCCAAAGACTGCTTCACGCCCATTTGATGTAGATCGGGATGGTTTTGTCATGGCAGAGGGTGCAGCTACTTTGATCCTGGAAGAATATGAACATGCTCTAAAGCGTGGCGCTAAGATATATGCTGAACTGGTCGGTGTGGGTGCTACTGGTGATGCTTATCACATCACAGCTCCTCATCCACAAGGCCGTGGTGCTGCTAAAGTTATGGAGCTAGCCCTTAAAGACGCTGAATTAAAGCCAGAAGACGTGGACTACATCAATGTTCATGGTACTTCTACAAAACTGGGTGACATTGCAGAATTACTGGCTATTAAGAAAGTGTGGGGAGACAAGGTATATGATGTGACCATCAGCTCTACAAAGTCAATGACAGGACACCTGCTGGGTGCAGCTGGCGCAACAGAAGCCGTAGCCTCTATTCTGGCCTTGAGAAATAATATTGTGCCACCGACAATCAATCTTTTTAATCTGGATCCAGACATTGACCCTAAGCTAGACCTCACACCAAATACAGCTAAAGAAAAAGAAATAAACGTTGCTTTGAGCAATACTTTCGGCTTTGGTGGTCATAACGCAACTCTTATTTTCAAGAAGCTCAACTAAGACAAATTTTTGGCAGTGCTCAGAAGACTCCTGGGGTGGTGGAAATACATTACTGATGATAGTGAGAAAAATTTTAGACAAGATCTGAAAAATATAATTGGCACTTATCCGATAGACTTGCGTTATTACAAAATTGCTTTTATCCATAAATCTGCCAGTTATATAGACCACGAAGGAAAAGTCGTCAACAACGAACGCCTCGAATTCCTCGGGGATGCTATACTGGGTGCCGTTGTTGGCGACTATCTTTTTAGACTATTCCCTGATGCTAATGAGGGTTTCCTCACACAGGCCCGGTCAAAGCTTGTGAACCGTAAAATCCTCTCCGCCCTTGCCAATAAAATTGGGATTAACCAATTCATTATCACACACATCAAGCGATTCAAGATAAATAAACACATCCCTGGTAATGCCCTGGAAGCATTCATTGGAGCTGTTTATCTCGACCTTGGATATAATATAACAAAAAATTTTATTATCTCACGCCTTTTGCGCCAGAATCTGGATGTGCAGCAGGTCATTAACTCCGAAAACAACTTCAAGAGTCGCATTCTCGAATGGGCACAGCACAGTAATGTTATGGTTAATTTTGATACAAAACAACTGGACAACCATGTACCTGCCCGCTTTAAATCAGAGATTTACCTGAACGATCAGTTTTTCGGTGAAGGCACAGGTGGCTCTAAAAAGGAAGCAGAACAAGAAGCTGCCCGGGAGGCCTTTAAAAAGATTGATAATGGACAGATCCCAAAAAAGAATGGACACCCTCCGACTTCTACAAATCATTCTACTTCCAACTGACGAAGATACATCTGGATTGTGTTTTCAAAGCCAAAATAAATCGAATCTGATATCAAGGCATGCCCGATAGACACTTCCTTGAGAAATGGGATTTTTCGGGCAAAAAAATTCAAATTCTGCAGATTCAGATCATGACCTGCATTAAGTTCCAGACCCAGTAAACGGGCATATTCCGCCGCTTCAACATAAGGTCTTACAGCACGCTCAGGATCCTGTGGATATAACCGAGCATAAGGCTCAGTGTATAGTTCTACTCTCACAGTACCAGTATCCACAGCATGCTTTATCATCTCCTTGTCTGCATTAACAAAGATAGAGGGCCTGATGCCTGCTTTTTTCAGAGTCTCCACAATTTCGCGAAGAAAATACTTGTGCTTTTTAGTGTCCCAGCCTGTATTGGAAGTCAAAGCATCAGGAGGGTCAGGTACCAGGGTAACCTGGTGCGGCCTTACCTCTAATACAAGTTGCATAAAACGGTCAATAGGATATCCCTCTACATTAAATTCAGTCTTGATATGTGGTCTTATCTCACGAACGTCTGAATAACGGATATGACGCTCGTCTGGACGCGGATGAACCGTTACACCCTGTGCTCCGAATCTTTCAGCATTTATAGCAGCCTCCAGAACATTTGGAATGTCTCCGCCACGTGCATTTCGCAAAGTAGCTATCTTGTTGATGTTAACACTTAGACGAATCATCTGATAAAATTTTTTTTAGCCAAAGTTATAAGAATGTGCAAAAAAACAACAATGATTAACAACACACATAAAAAATCAAAAAATTAGCTTGAATACCAAGACTAGAACTATTTGCACCCTGGCTATGCATGGAACGCATGCGTTTAGCATTAATTATAAGAGAATAAATACACACGAATTTCCAAACACAAAAATAAAAAGGCTGGAAGCCAGTGGGCTCCCAGCCTTCTAATAATCAACTATATATCAATAAACTATTCAAGCAACAAGTCTTCTTCACTCTTCTTTTTCTTTTCTTCTTTCTTGTTCATTGGATAAGTAATACGGAAATAAGGAGTTATGTAATTGGTCTGTCTGAACCAATCCTGTGCTGTACCGCCTGCTGCGAGTTTTGCAACATTAGCAAATGTCCAGCGGTAATCAAATCCTACATGAAACTGCAACTTAACTATAGGCAATTCATAAAGCATGTAACCTATACGAGTAGAGAACAGAGCTGTTTCATCAAGCTTTAACAGGTCAGAAAAACTGGTCACACCAGCGTTGTATGCTGTTGTACGCAGAGTCAACTTCTTGGTCAAGCGGGACATATCCAGGTTGAGTGCTACTGCGGCTGGATGTTGGTCATCAATCACAAGGGAATCAAGAGTTATACTTCCGGTGAAGAAAATCTTATCCAGAATAGAAGCAGACAGGCGTGCATAAGTACCTTTAGATGCACGGCTGCTTGTTAGCTTGAGAATAGCAGCATCTTTGTCCATCATATATGCAAAGTCAAACAGACGGGCCACATAATAATCAGTATGCCAGAAACGCTCTGCTCTTGCATCAATCCTTAGCAGGTTACCAAGGAAACGGAACTTGAAGTCAGAACCAATAGAATAACCATAACCACCATTAGAATTCAGATAATTACGCTGAAATGCATCACCATAAGCTCTCAGATATGCTGCCAGGGAATCAGAACGTACTGGACGGAAGTATGCAGCCTGTGCATATACATCCCACCAGAGCCAGTTCCAACGGAAAATGTAAAATCCCATATCTACACTAAACGCATTAATACCAGTACCTCCCAGGAAATAATTATTGCGATATTCCAGCTCATTCCCCAGACTATCCTCTGAACGGGCCAGTACTGTCTGATCATGGTCTGTAACGAATGAAGCACCAATCTCAAAAGTCTTGATGATTGGAATACCCGTCCCACCAAATGGCTTGTAATATGGACGAATACCCATTAAGTTAAGGCTTACCGGTGTAATATCGCTATAGAGGAATTCGAGACCAAACTTTTTCTTAACAACCACGTCAAACTCAACTCCAAGTTTACGCTTCTCATAAGAAATTGAATTGTTGTAATCACTTATCAGAATACCAAAACCCAGACGTGAGTCTCGAAGCTCACCAATACGGAAATAAACATTGTCTCTTTTCTTGCGTCCCCAGCGGACATAACTAATCATTCTCAGCAGGCCAATACCATCCTGGTATTCATCAAGACGAAGGCCCTGGCCATTGAGACCATATACAAGAGGGATATCCAGACCTATACCCAGCTTACCAAAAGATAAATCTGGCTTAAAACGAAATGTGAAATATGGCTCACCACCTATAGCTGTATAACCTAACATTCCTCCTATTCCTGTCTCTGTTAGATCTGGTATGTCAATATCGTAATCTTCATCATCTGATTCCACTTCCTGTGCAAAAATACTCGCCGAAAAGGCAAAAATAAGCAATAGAACGAGTAAAAATTTGAATTTGTCTTTCATAGTTCTATGTTTTAGAGTTTAAAAATTAAAGATTTAGAATAAAATTTCGTCATCTGTAAAATCTATATCTGAGGGTAAATCATCATTTTCTTGATCATCGAGGAAATCATTATTAATATCAGATGGAGCTGTGAAAAACCCATCATCAAGCTCTGGTTGGTCCTCACCTGCTAACTCTGTATTCATCTTAGATCCTAAAGTCGTAACCTCATAATTATCCAGATCTGCCAATACATTGTCCTCTACTTCTTCAAACTTAGCATATTCTTTAATAAATCTCAACTTAATGTCTGCCAGAGGACCATTACGATGCTTGGCAATAATGATTTCAGCAATACCTTCCATTGGGTTTCCCTCTGCATCCTCTTTTATTCCATAATATTCAGGCCTGTGGAGAAAAATAACCATATCTGCATCCTGCTCAATAGCACCTGATTCTCGCAAGTCCGCCAGCTGTGGGCGCTTAGAACCTCCTCGCATCTCCACAGAACGGTTCAACTGCGATAAAGCTATAACTGGTATGCTTAGCTCTTTGGCAATAGCTTTGAGACCACGTGAAATCTGGCTGACCACCTGCTCACGGTTCATTCTTCCTTCAGAAGGCAAAGTCATTAGCTGCAAATAATCCACAACGACCATGGAAATATCATACTTACTCTTCAGCCTGCGTGCCTTAGCCCTTAGTTCAAAGAGTGATAGCTGTGGAGTATCATCAATAAGTAACGGAGCTGTCATAAATTCATTGTTAATACTCTGCTCAAACTTGAGCCATTCATCCTTTTCCAGCTGTCCTGTACGCAGCTTATTCATTGGTATGCCTGCCTGAATAGACATCATACGCAAGGCTATCTGCTCTGCCGGCATTTCCAGAGTGAAAAAAGCTACTGGCTTACGATATTCGACACTTAGGTTCCTGGTCATATTAACCACAAAAGCCGTCTTACCCATAGAAGGACGTGCCGCAACGATAATTAAGTCCGATTTTTGCCAGCCTCCTGTGACACGGTCCAGACTGGGGTAACCCGATGGCACACCTGTTAGATGACTCTCACTCTGCGAAATAGTCTCAATCTCCTTAACAACAGCATCCACAACCTGGTTAAATGGCTGTGCATCATTAGATATCGTACCATAAGTAAGATCAAAAATCATTCTCTCAGAGTAATCCAGAAGCTCATCTACATCATAAGAAGGATCAAATGCCCTGGTCTGTATTTCAGCTGTCAGGCGGATAAGCTCACGCTGTATATACTTCTGTACCAGAATCTTTATGTGATAATCAAGGTGTGCTGGCGAACCAATTGATGTGGACAGTGAAATCAAATATGGCAAACCGCCCACCTCTTCGAGTGAGCCTTCTTTCTCCAGCTCTTCTTTTACTGTGAAAACATCCACTTTCTTTTGCTCGCGTACAAGACGGTCAATGGCTGCATAAATCTTCCTGTGTGTATCGTTGTAAAATACATCTGGCTTGAGCAAATGATGGTTGTCTTCTGCAAAACTCTCAAAAGCCATCAATGTACCCAGAACAGCACGCTCAATATCTTCGGCGTGTGGTGGTACACGCCCCATGGTCTCGAGAAAATCGTTCAACGTATTTTTTTTCGACTGTGCCATAATATCTTTTTTGCTTTACATTTCTACCTCTCTATATACACCAAAACTTGTGAATTTTTCAACTCGATTTTTCAGCAATTTTTCCACAGGCTGCTGTCTGAGTTCTGACAGGTCTTTCAGAATTGTTTGCTTAACGCGGTCAAAAATTTCTTGTGGATTATTGTGTGCACCTCCAAGTGGTTCTTTAATAATTCCATCTATTAGCCCAAAACGGTGCATATCTTCGGCTGTTAGCTTCAATGCTTCGGCTGCTTCTTTCTTATAATCCCAGCTACGCCACAAAATAGAAGAACAAGATTCTGGAGAAATAACAGAATACCAGGTATATTCAAGCATATACACACGGTCTCCAACGCCGATGCCAATAGCACCACCAGAGGCTCCTTCTCCAATGATTACAACAATTATTGGCACCTTGATACGGAACATTTCATAAAGATTACGTGCTATAGCCTCTGCCTGGCCTCTCTCTTCTGCTTCTATACCAGGGAAAGCACCTGGAGTATCAATCAAAGATACAATTGGCCTGTCGAATTTCTCTGCCAGCTTCATCAGCCTCAGAGCCTTACGATAACCCTCAGGGTTAGCCATACCAAAGTTACGATACTGACGCATCTTGGTGTTCTCTCCTTTCTGATGACCTATGAACATCACAGTCTGGCCTTCAATCATACCAAAACCACCAACAATAGCATGATCATCCCGATACAAACGATCACCATGAAGCTCTATAAAATTGCCACCAGTCATTGCCTCAATATAGCTAAGGGTATAAGGACGCTGTGGATGACGCGATATCTGCACCTTCTGCCAGGCTGTCAAATTAGAGTATATCTCCTTTTTTTTCTCATCTATCTTTCGCTCTAGCTCCTGTATTGTTGGAGTAACATCTACCTGTGTCTTGTCTCCTATTTCTTTTACCTTCTCGAGCTGTTCATATAATTCACGCAGAGGTTCTTCGAAGTCTAATAACTGCATTTTACTGATTTTACGGTTTGAAGCAAAATTAAAATTTTTTTAAGTCAAAACTAAACCTTATTTTTACTTTAAATGTAACCCGAAAATTATTAAAATTTTAAAAAATGAAGAAAGTCTTTCTTTTAGTTTTTGTATTTTCAATGTTTTTTTATGTAAATGCACAGAGAGATTTGCTTCTTTCAGGACCTATGCTTGGTTATCTTACCATGCACGAGACAGTAGTATGGCTCCAGACAAGAGGTCCTGCACAGGTTCAGATAGCTTATTATCCCCTAGACCAGCTGGGTAAAATTACCGATACATTATGGTCTGATAAAATTAAAACATGCAAACAAAAAGCTTTTACAGCCCACATCAAGCTAGACCAGATCAAACATGACACAAAGTATAAATACGATGTTTTTATTAATGGAAAAAAAATCAAACTAGACTTCCTTACTGGGTTCAAAACAAAACCTCTCTGGCGCTATCACACAGATGCCCCTGACTTTAAATTTGCTGCAAGCAGTGGTACGTATGTGCGTGACCCTGAATGGGATAGACCAGGAACACCTTATGGCGGAGGCTATGAAATTTACCGGTCTGTTTACAAAAAACACCCTGACTTCGTACTATGGCTGGGAGATAACGTATATCTAAGACAAAACGAATGGAACTCATGGACAGGTATGGTTTACAGATACACACATGACCGCCAGCTAGCCCAATTACAACCATTGTTAGCTAATACATTCAATTATGCTATATGGGATGATCACGACTATGGACCAAATAACAGTGACGGATCTTTCCCTTTCAAACAAATGTCTCTGGAAGTATTTAAACTCTTTTGGGCTAATCCTTCTTATGGTGTAGACGGCCATCCCGGAGCCATAACATTTTTCAATTGGAATGACGTTGATTTCTTTTTGCTGGACAACCGTTATTATCGCGATCCAGACCTGATGAAAACTGATGGATATAAAACACAGCTCGGTAGAGCTCAGCTCGAATGGTTGAAAAAAGCCCTGACCTTCTCCGAAGCTTCATATAAGGTCGTAGTGATGGGTGGACAGTTCCTTAATACTGCTGGTGTTTACGAAACTTATACTAACTACGGCTTTGACAAAGAACGCCAGGAAATTATTGACTGGATATACAAACAAAAAATCTATAACGTCATTTTCATAACAGGCGATAGACATCACACCGAGATGAGTGTGCTAAAAAAAGATGGTGAACCAACAATCTACGATATCACGCTATCCCCTTTCAACTCCCGACCAAACAAACACGCTGTCAATGAAGTAAACAAACTCAGATTACCTGGCACACTGGTAACAGAACGAAACTTTGGTATAATAGAATTCATTGGACCTGGAAAAGACCGGAAAGTCAATATCACAGTATATGATGTCAAAGGCAATGAAATTTGGAATTATACCATCAACCAGGAACATCCTGAACACAAAAAACATTAACCCTCTATCCACAGCAAAAGACAAACATCAAAAAAGCCTTGCTGAAATATGCCTCAGCAAGGCTTTGTTATAAACCGCAGCAGTCTAATAATAAATCCACAATTTAATGCGTGCTTTATCCCCTTCCGTATTCTCAACTAGCTTGGTCTTTATGACATATTTTCCTGATTTCTCAGGACTGAATTCCAGCAACGCAGGCTTGTAATCACGGTTAACATCCTCAGAAATTAACTTCCCTTTGCGGGAATATAACGCCACATCAACATCAGCATCTACGTTTGGTGAAAAAGCCACTATGAAATATTTCTCTCCCTTATCCAGTTTAACTACCACACTCTCCTCCTTGCCATTGTCGAGCTCAAATGTTTGTTTTTGATATTCATGATAGCCATTACCACTGAGTATTGATTCTATCGATAAAGTATAATACACATTATCCCGGCCACATGCCACTGTCAGGTCTTTTATCACTACATAATCTGTCTGCCCTGGATCCTCAGTGCTTCCTAAAATTATACGATTGCCACCTTTGTGCAAAAAGGCTGAAACATCAAAAGCTGCCACACCCAGAGGACCATCATGCCCCAACTTCTTATCCGAAAGAAAAGTCGTGTCCACAAGTGCTGCATCATTAACCTTTAGCTTAAAATCTGTGTAATCACCATCCCGATCCTCGTCTATATCACTCCCGTAGACTAATAAATAACAGTAATTGTAATCCCTGTCCAGTGTCAGCCATAATGTGTCATAATTCTGGGCTACATACATTTGGTTGAGTGTGAGCACTTTATAAAACTCATCTTCCTGTGCTCGCAAGCCCAGAGCCATAAAAAACAATGCCACTGCTATGAAAAAAATTTTTATCATGATAAAAACTTTTTGTGTTTAATAAGGTAGTGTTTCATTTTGTGTGTATGGAGCCTGCATAATCTAAGTTATTAATTTTTGTTCATATTCCCAAATTGTGATAATTTTTTATTAAATCAATC